>CAYHCM010000078.1:15122-16813 GCA_964355045.1 uncultured Chitinophaga sp.
CCAATTCCAAGGTAAAACCCTATATTTATTAGTTCCATCGCTTCACTTTGGTCGCCCGAAAAACAATGGAAAACGCCTCGTAATTCTGAAAGCTTTTCGTCTTTAATAATTTTAATAAGTTCTTTTGTAGCCTCACGTGAATGGATGGAAACCGGCAAATCAAATTTTATTGCCCAATTAGCTTGCTCAATAAATGCCTTTTTTTGAATTTCAAATGTTGTTTTATCCCAATACAAATCCATTCCTATTTCTCCAACGGCATAGTATTTCGTTGAGATTAACTCCTCATAAATTATATTTAGTTGTTTTAAATAATCGTCTCCAACACTGCAAGGATGCAAGCCCATCATGGGGAAATAATTTTGATTGTATTTATTGCAAATTATTTTTAAAGATTGAATTGAATCCACATCCACATTCGGAACAAAAACCCTTGAAACATTGGCTTCAACAGACCGATTGAAACACTCATCCGAATCATTCAAAAATTCTTCAGAATACACATGGGCATGGGTATCGGTAAATATCATATTACCAATTAAATTTTTCTTTATTTAAAAAAGCTGAAATGCCACGTTTGCAATCTTCCGTTTCTCTGGCATTGGCATTCATTTTACAAGCATAGTTTAAAGATTCCTCTAATGATAAACCATCAACCGTATTATACATTTTCTTTATCATGGCTAATGAATTTCCACTTGAACTTTCAATTAATTTAACTACCCAATTATGGACGTATTCGTGGATATGATCAGGTTCAACTATTTCTGTTATCAGTCCATATTCCAGGGCTTTATCAGCTTTAAATATTTCACCGGAAAATAATATTTTTTTACTAATGACCTCCCCAACTTTTTTCTTTAAATAAACTAAAACGATTGCCGGTATAAATCCTATCCGGGCTTCGGTATATCCAAAGGTAGAATTTGGTGTTGCAAAGCACATATCACAAACCGTTGCCAGACCACAACCTCCGGCAAGTGCAGCGCCATTTACGAGTGAGATAACAGGTTTAGAAAATGAATAAATTAGTTTAAATAATTCAGAAAGATTTTGGCTGTCGGCTAAATTTTCTTCATACGAAAAATTTTGTAATTGCTGTAAATAAGCTAAATCAGCTCCTGCACAAAATACGTCACCGGATGATTTTAAAATTAAAGCCCGAACCTCACTGTTTTTTTCAAAATTTTGGATTGTAGTTTTTAACTCATTTATGAATTCAGCATTTAATGCATTTCGCTTTTCAGGACGGTTTAAAATGACATATCCGATGCGGTCGCGTATTTCTGTTTTTACAAAATTCATGCTACATAAAAAAAAGCCTCCCCAGTTTCCGGAGGAGGCTTCAAATTTACTAAGTTATTCTTACTTGTTGATAGTTACTTTTTGGGTGGATGTTAATCCGCCATTGGTAACTTTGAGCATGTAAACTCCATTGGCTACATTCAAGTCTATTGAATAGGTAGTTTTCAATGGGTCAGTGTCTATAGTTTTCACTATTTCGCCTAATAGGTTAAATACTACTATCGAAATATCAGATTTAGGTTCTTCTACCGTTACCGTAAAATTACCCTTGTTTGGATTTGGATATACCTTAACGCCTGTTAGTTTGGTCAGTTTGTCAACACCGCCTGTAATCTCTATTAACTGGCAACTTTCAGATGTACATCCTGCTGCATTTACTACTGATA
>CAYHCM010000079.1:0-16791 GCA_964355045.1 uncultured Chitinophaga sp.
TTGTGGTTGTTACCGAAGTATTGGGTAAAACATTTAAAAATGAATCTTCAATAATTATTTGTCCATCGGCTTTGTTCGACAAAACGAAAACTATTTTTTCGGCCTCCACAGGCAGGTCGTTGCTAAGGGTCATATCAATAAATCCGGCTTTAAACTTAGCGACCTTAAAAAATTGTTTGGTCACATCTATTTCCTGTTTATTATTTGAACCATCCTGATCAAAGGCCGGTAAAATCTGGGTCTGTCCATCCAAAAGTTTTGAAAGTGGATAAATTTCCCCAAGAGTAATGGTATCGGAAAGGGTTCGGTTGTCCAATACAATTTTTGCAAGGGTTACCGATTTTTCCTGCAAGGTATCAGGCACATCCAGATAATTATTTACACTATCCACCATCAATTGATAATCGTAAACCAAATCGAGGCTGTTATCTCCTTTTTTTACCAAAAGACTATCACCTATTAGATCGCTCAAATCCATCTCGGCATGGGCTATAGGTGCAGCATATTCAGCATCCCAGGTGGTTTCCAAATTTCGTTTGCAACCCAAATTTAGGGTAACAATTAACAGGAGTAATAAAATTTTTGAACCTATTATTTTGTTCATATTTGTTTGAAGTGGTAAAAATGCCTTAAAAAATTGAAGGATACAAACGAATTGTTTTTTTTGAGGTGTTAATTTACGTTTAGATTAGAGAGGGATTCTTACAAAACCATTTTCAAAAAGATTAAATTGATACGTTTTTATAAATAGTAAACTCTAGTTTTAAGTTAGAATAGATTTTATTCATAAATGATGGGATTTTAAGTCTTTTGTTTAAGCAATATCATAATCACCTTAAGATTTCAGAAATAAAGTAATTTTGCATTAAATAATTTCAAAAGTTTTATGTCCTCCCATCATTTTGTAAAAGAAAATCAGGAACCTGCCTTGATAATTGCCAATGGAATGCCATGCAACGAATCACTGTTAGGGGAATTACTTGAATGGAGTCCTTATGTAATAGTACTGGATGGGGCTTATGAAAAAGTGATAAGTTTGGGGATAAAATTTGATGTTCTTTTAGGGGATTTTGACAGATTGAATCAATCTATAAATGGATTAATTGACCAATCAGATATTGAAATTATCCATACTCCAAATCAGGATAAAACAGATTTGGAAAAAGCCCTTGATTTTTTAATAAGTAAAGGCCAAAAAGAAGTAAATATAGTTTGGGCTACGGGTTTAAGAATGGATCATACCTTTAATAATATTTGCACTTTGGGCAAGTATTCGCATCAAATTAGCGGCGTAATGTTTGATGATTATTCCAAAATATTTATTTTGCCCAAAACTTTTAAAAAATATTATATCAAAGGGCAGGTCATTTCTCTTTTCGCTTTGGGTACAGTAAATGGAATAACAACCTCAGGATTGCTGTATAATTTGAACGATGAATCCTTGTCAACCTTGGAAAGATCAGGGTCAAGCAATGAAAGCGCTGAAACAGGTATAGTTGAAATTAGCTATAACGAAGGGATATTATTAATGATGGAATGTAAGGATTAGGGAAAGAATTTGGATAGAAATTAATTTCAAATATCCCTGAAGTCCATAGAGATTTAATAAAACAGTTGAATTATGAAAAGGCTTAACAGGATTTAGAGAGAGAATGTCTTTTCAAGTATTAAAACCTACCATATAACTAATGTTGACACAGATTCACAGATTAAAAAATTCAAATGGATTAAATCAGTCCGCCAAGGCGAGATAAAATTTGTCTTTGTGAAAAATACTATAATAACAAAAAATAGGAACTATTTTTTAATCTGGTTTAATCTGAAAAAATTTTCAATCTGTGAATCTGTGGCCTTTATTTTGGGTATAAAAGTTATCTTTTTTGAAATTGGTATTGGTATCAATACCCTAGCACTTAGTAGAACTGTTATTTTACTTGAAAATTAACCTCTCATACCTTATTAAGAATTAGTGATTTAATAAGGTAATAAGGTCTGTAGTTCGCTGACATCTTTTCTATTAAGGTTTTAAAAAATCCACATTTTAAATACCGTAGTATTTTTAAAAAAATTCTATTAAAACCTACCTCGAATAATTTGGTGCTTCCTGAGTGATGGCCACATCATGCGGATGGCTTTCGCGAATTCCTGATGCTGTAATTTTTGTAAACAAAGCTGTTTTTAATTCTTCAATAGTTTTGGCTCCGCAATATCCCATTCCTGCTCGTAAGCCGCCAATATATTGGTACATTACTTCCGAAAGTTGACCCTTGAAAGGTACCATCCCCACAATTCCTTCAGGAACCAATTTGGCAATTTCCTCTTCCGCATCCTGAAAATAACGATCCTTAGAACCATCTTTCATGGCATCAATAGAACCCATTCCCCGATATGATTTTACTTTTCGGCCTTCGTAAATAATGGTTTCTCCCGGCGATTCATCCGTTCCGGCAAATAGCGAACCCGCCATAATACAATCAGCACCGGCCACTATGGCTTTTACAATATCTCCGCTGTATCTAATTCCACCATCGCTAATAATTGGGATGCCGCTTCCCTTAATAGATGTGGCACATTCAATAACTGCCGAAAGTTGAGGAACACCAATACCGGCAATTATTCGTGTAGTACAAATAGAACCCGGCCCAACGCCTACTTTTAAAGCATCCGCTCCGGCATCTACCAAAGCTTTGGCCGCCTCACCGGTAGCTATGTTTCCAACTACCAATTGTATATTGGGAAAATCTTTTTTAATTTTTTTCAATTCATTTAATACACCCTTGCTGTGGCCGTGAGCTGTATCCAGAGTTATTACATCTATATCCTGAGCTACCAAAGCAGCTACTCTTTCAAGGGTATCGGAGGTAATGCCTACGGCAGCTCCAACCATCAATCGCCCAAATTTATCTTTACACGCAAACGGATGATTTTTTACATTTTGAATATCGCGGTAGGTTATCAATCCTTTTAAAACACCATTTTTATCAATTACAGGAAGTTTTTCAATCCGGTGTTGCTGCAATATTTCCATGGCTTTTTGCAAATCGGTTCCTTCATCGGCCGTTATCAGATTATGCTTGGTCATTACGGCATCCACATCCTGAGTCATATCCGTTTGAAATCTCAGGTCGCGGTTGGTTATTATGCCAACCAATTTTCCATCATTATCTATAATCGGAATTCCACCAATCTTGAAATCCTTCATCACCGTCATCGCTTCACTCAGTTTGGCTGAAACAAGCAATGTAATAGGATCTTTAATCATCCCACTTTCCGAGCGTTTTACTTTTTTAACTTCGGCAGCCTGTCGGTCAATGCTCATATTTTTATGAATAAAACCCAAGCCTCCGGAGCGAGCCATGCTAATGGCCATTCGTCCTTCAGTAACAGTGTCCATGGCCGCACTTATTATGGGCACATTTATTTGGAGAGTACGGGTAAGGTTTGTACGGGTAATTACTTCGCGGGGCAACACTTCTGAATAGCGGGGTAATACCAAAACATCGTCGAATGCGAGACCTTCGTAAAGGATTTTTTCGGATAAAAAGTTAGACATGGCAAATAATATTAATAGAGGTAATTATTTGCGGTGCAAAGTTAAAGGTTTATTGGTGAAAACAAATTAGAAAATTTTTCAAGAATTTCAAATTTTACTAAAAGCAGATTGACCAATTTTTTATTGCTGCTTTTAAATTATTTTTTCTAACTTTATTGGGTCTTGCCTTGAATCCCAAATTGTTATTATACTTACAAAAGTTTCAAATTCTTTATAAACCATTAGATAATCCCGGACTATTTTGATTCGGACATCTTTATATTCAATTGGTTTGCCAATTTTTGGAAATTTTGAAATGTTCTTGGCAGCGTCAATAAATAAATAATTTAGAAATAAACTGTACGAATTTGATTTGTTTCTGTTGTTCCAATAAGTAAATATTTCCTTCCGGTCTTCCTGGGCTTTTAGCGACCAAACTATTTTTTTAGCCATTCATCAATTTCTCTGTTTGCCTCAGTATTGTTCAAATATCTGCCATTTTCAATATCCTCAATTCCGTGGTCAATTTTTTTCTTTTGCCCCTTTGATAAAACAAATTTTTCACTATTTAAAGTACCGGTTTCAAGTATGCGATATACTTCTTCAAGAAGGTTGTTATCGTTAGTCGTTCCAATTTTTTCAATCAATTGCTTTTTTAAATCATCAGTCATCATGTGGCTATATTTTTTTCAAAGTTAAAAAATTTATTTTTAGTTTCAATTTTATAAAAAAAACCGGAAATTATAATAGCTGAAGAATAACCAATCAAAATATCGAATAAGAAAGAATCGTTGATAGTACCAAACCTAAGCAAAAGAGTAATTATTAGTCCAATAATTCCAAAACTATTAAGAATTATCTTTTTTGCTATTGACGAAAGATTGACTTTTAAAAGCTGTAGAAACAAAATGTAATAGAATATAAATGCCGGTATAGAATAAATAATGCTGAAGGATATGAAGAAGAAATAAACCTCTGATAAACCAAATAATGACTTATTGGTTATTATTAAAGGAAATAATGGGCCAATAACCAAAGACAAGAACCAATGTTTTATAGGATAGAAGTTTTTATTCATTTTCCTTAGCCAAGTAGTATTATAATTTTTTCATTCCGCAAATGTATCCAATATCATTTCCAAACTTTCTAAGAAAAACTATCAATTTGTCTCAAAATACCTCATTTATTCCTAATTCTCTTCAATTTTATCCTTGATTTCTCATTTTTTGCCTTAATTTCGCCCTTCACTTTATTTCAAAAATTATGGATTTAAAAGACATTCAGGCTCTCATCCGTTTCATTTCATCATCCGGAGTAGATGAGGTAAGTATTGAGCGCAAAGATTTTAAACTCAATATTAAAAAGAACGCAAAAACTTCGGAGGTTGTAATGACTTCTCAGTCGGTTGCTATGCAGCAAGCACCGGCAGCAGTGGCGCCCCGTTTGGAATCAGCCCCAATTGCAGAAGCCCCAAAACCCACTGCCGAACCGATTGCTTCATCCAATTTGATTGAAATAAAATCGCCAATGATTGGTACATTCTACCGAAGTGCCGGGCCAGATAAACCGCCATTTGTAAATGTTGGTGATGAAGTTAATCCCGGTTCAACCGTTTGTGTAATTGAAGCTATGAAATTGTTTAATGAGATAGAATGTGAGATAAAAGGCAAAATTGTGAAAGTATTGGTGGATGATGCCACTCCGGTAGAATACGATCAGGCTCTGTTTTTGGTAGATCCAAGTTGATTTGAAAATTTGACAATGAAAATAATCATCTCCAAATCACCAAATCACCAAATCTTCAAATCAGAAAAATGTTTAAAAAAATATTAATAGCCAACAGAGGCGAAATAGCATTGCGCATTATTCGTACCTGCAAGGAAATGGGAATAAAAACGGTGGCCGTTTATTCTACCGCTGATAAGGAAAGCTTGCATGTTCGTTTTGCCGATGAAGCTGTTTGTATTGGACCCCCATCAAGCACATTGAGTTATCTTAGCATGCCTAATATTTTATCGGCTGCCGAAATTACAAATGCCGATGCCATTCATCCCGGTTATGGTTTTTTAAGCGAAAACGCAAAATTTTCAGAACTCTGCCGCCAGCACAATATTAAATTTATTGGTGCCTCACCCGAAATGATAAACTCAATGGGCGACAAAAGCAATGCTAAAGACACCATGAAAAAAGCCGGTGTTCCAATAGTTCCGGGGAGTGATGGCTTGCTTACTGATATTAAGGAAGGAATTAAAATTGCAAAAAAAATAGGGTATCCCGTTATATTAAAAGCTACCGCAGGCGGCGGTGGAAGAGGGATGCGCATAGTTTGGAAAGATGAAGAAATGGAGCCTGCTTTTCAATCGGCACAAACTGAATCAAAGGCTGCATTTGGCAACGATGGAATGTATTTGGAAAAATATATTGAAGAACCAAGGCATATTGAAATACAAATAGCAGGCGATCAATATGGAAAAGTTTGTCACCTGAGCGAACGTGATTGCAGTATTCAAAGGCGTCATCAAAAATTAATTGAAGAATGTCCTTCACCATTTATGACTGACGAATTGCGTGAACGAATGGGCGATGCAGCCGTTAAAGCTGCTTCTTCAATAAACTATGAAGGCGTTGGTACCATTGAGTTTTTGGTAGATAAGCACCGCAATTTTTATTTTATGGAAATGAATACCCGAATACAGGTAGAACATCCCGTAACCGAAGAAGTAATAAATTATGATTTAATTAAGGAACAAATATTAATTGCAGCCGGCGTTCCTATTTCAGGTAAAAATCATTACCCTAAAATGCACTGCATTGAATGTCGCATAAATGCCGAAAATCCTTATAAAAACTTTGCCCCAAACCCGGGCAAAATAACTTCGCTGCATATACCCGGAGGACATGGTGTAAGGGTAGATACCCATATTTACGCAGGTTACACCATCCCTCCAAATTATGATAGCATGATTGCTAAACTTATTGTGGTAGCCCAAACCCGGGAGGAATGTATTGTAAAAATGCGCCGTGCCTTAGACGAATTTGTTATTGAAGGGATTAAAACCACTATTCCCCTGCAAATTCAATTAATGAACAACAAAGATTTTGTAGAAGGAAATTTTACAACAAAGTTTATGGAGACCTTTGAGTTGAAGTAAATTTTTTTGGGGTTTTGGGGGGGACTTTTGGGACTTTCAGGACATATGGGTTGTAGGTGAATGTTTTTGAAATTTGGATTTTGAAATTTGGAATTTATTTGAAATTTGGATTTTGAAATTTGAAACTTATTTGGAATTTGGAATTTGTGATTTGGAATTTATTTTTTTCAATAAAACATTCCCCAGCCAAAACTCAAAAGCAGCAGCAAGCCATACCCTATAAACCATGACCAGCTTATACTTTTATGAAATTCAATTTTTTGGCGATAGCAAAAAAATATTAAAGCTATTTTTTCAATAAAATAGGCCAACAATATTCCCAATGCCGCTCCGGCAATTCCATATTCGGGTGTTAATAGAGTAACAAAAATTATTCCTGCAGCAAATTCAATCATGGCTGAATAAAGCGTAAATTTTGTTTTTCCCCTGCCCATTAACATTGCTTGCGGAAATAAAACCCGTACCAGAATTGTGAGTAATAAAATATTAAAAATGACTGAAGCCTCCGAAAAAGCCACAGAAAAAACCTTTTCAAAAATAAATTGTGAACCTAACATAAGCACACACGCCAAAGGAAATAATTGGTGCATGAGGCGCAAGTGCGATTTTTTTATTTGATACCAATAATCAGTATGAAAAAAGGTTTGGGTTGTAATACTTCCCAGTACTATGCTGAACGAATTGGTCATTACTATAAACAACGGAAACTCTCGGCTACCATAGCGAAACAGGTTAAAATCAATTACAGAAACATTTGATTTAATTATAAAGCTTGCTACATAAATATAGCCCGTTCCAAAAAGCAGTGATAAAATAATGGGCCAATTGAATTTGAGCAAAGGTTTGATATAGGCGAGTTCATCAAAACTAAATGGTTTCTCGATAAGAGTTAAGGTAAAAATAAACTTTAACCCACCAAAAACTGCCAAAAATAGTAATGAATACACAAAATTATACCCATAAATTAGAGGGATGGTAGGCAGGATTATAAAAAGTAAAAAGTTAATAATTCCCCATAAAAATAAATTGCGATACTGTTTATTAATAAAATAAATGTTTTCGACTACCGTACTGCACACAGTTCCTAAAATATATATACAAAATAACCCAAGTTGATTAAGCGGAAATTTCATAGATTTAAAATAATAACCGGTTAGAATAATAGCTATGCATGAAATGATGCCGAACACAAAAAGCATTAAAAATGTATTTTTAAAAACCTGAGGCCATTCATTTTTTTGATGTTTCTTAATAAAACTAATTAAGGTATAACCCAACCCTGATACATAAAAAAATGTGTAACCACTTCCCATAAGCATCAAGGTTTCCCAATGATTAATAAGCAAAGGGTTTTGAATAAATTTGGCATAAATTATAGAAATTACAACGATACTTAAAACCTTCAACAGGTTAAATAATTGCAAATATCCCAAGCCTTCGTTTTGGTTTAATAAACCCTTAATGCTATTGAATATTTGCCTTGCCAAATGAGCTACAAAACTAAAAAAGTATTTGTCATTAAGATATAATATTAACACTGTTATTCTATTAATCATTTTGAGATTGAAGTTCAGTAGTTGGCTATGGTATTAGTTTAATTTTTTAAGGCAATTAATTTTAACTTTGGCGTTTTCCAAATGGTTAATAAGTCTGCTTTAATAATCAATTATCCTATTTGTAAAATTTATATTTGTTCAAAAACTTATTTATGAAGCTTACCAACTCAGCAATACTTTTTATAATTATGGTGTTGGCTGCTGTGCTTCGTTTTTATAATTATTCCGAAATACCTTTTACCCACGATGAATTTAGTGCCTTGTTTCGCACCAATTTTTCTACTTTTTCTGACTTAATTGAAAAAGGAGTTAAGGTAGATGGACATCCTGCCGGCATTCAGGTATTTTTGTATTTCTGGACCAAATTATTCGGACAACCGGAATGGATTGTGAAATTACCCTTTAGCATTTTCGGTCTGTTTTCTGTTTACCTTATTTATAAAATTGGCACAAAATGGTTTAATCAATCTGTCGGTTTAATATCTGCGGCTTTTATCGCCAGTATTCAGTTTACTGTAATGTACAGCCAAATTGCACGGCCTTATATCAGCGGGTTATTTTTTTCATTGCTGATGGTTTGGTATTGGTCTAAAATTATTTTAGAGCCAAAAAAACGTTTCAATAAAAATTATTTTTGGTTCATAGTTTCGGCTTCGCTTTGTACATATAACCATTATTTTAGTTTGCTTTTTGCAGTAATTGTTGGTATCAGCGGTTTGTTTTTTATCAGCCGACAGTATTTATTTAATTATTTAATCAGCGGAATTTTAATCTTAATTCTTTTTTTACCACACCTTTCTATTTTCATGTATCAGCTAAATCTTGGTGGGGTGGGAGGCTGGCTTGGAAAACCGAATAATGATTTTTTAATAAAATTTATTTCCTATATTTTTAATTTTTCTTTCCTTTCATTGATTTTGGTAGTTGGGTTAATTCTGTTAGGATTGTATAAAAACGGCAGGGAAAATTTTAATTTTAAAAAAATTATTCTGTTTGGTTGTTGGTTTTTAATACCAATAATAACAGGCTTTTATTATTCCAGATATGTAAACCCGGTACTGCAATATTCTGTTTTAATATTTAGCTTTCCGTTTTTGTATTTTGTATTATTTGGGCATATAAAACTTCAAAAACCACTGACAAGTCTTATTATTGTTTCCATTATTTTAGGTGTAAATATTTTTTCATTAATTGTGGAACGCCAGCATTACAGCCTGTTTTATAATTCAAAAGGTTTTTTATCACATTTTCAACAGGTGAATATTAACAATAAAAATGTGCTTTCTATACTCGATGCACATCCAAAAAACACCCGTTACTTTTTATCTAAACATCACATTGATTCTAATTTTATTTGGTTATCAACTTTTTCAAATGAAAATGAATTCAAAGTTTTTATTGAGGCCAAAAGCAAGGTATTTAATAAATTATTTTTAGGAAGTTCATCGGGCATTAACCCCAACTATATCCCTATTATTCAGGAATATTATCCAACAATTCTGGAACAAAAAAATTATGTAGGTGCTACTTCATTTTTATTTTCTAAAGATGTTTCTAAAAAAAATAATCTCATTGAAATGGTAAATTTTGAATCAAAGTATTACAAAAATTGGAGTTCAATTGATACGTCAAAATATAATGACAGCATCAGTAATTCGGCGACTAATTCTTATCTTTTTGACCAAACAACTGAATGGGGACCGGTGTTTACACAAAGGTTGGATAAATTAATCAAGAATAAAAATAACTTTATAGATATTTCTTTAATGGCCAAAACCAATGATAGTTTTGATGAAGCAATATTTGTTGGAACGTTAGAATCAAATGGCAAAACAATTTACTGGAACGGAACCTTTTTTAATAAATATATAATAGATACCATTAAAAATAATGATTGGGTAACGATTCATCATTCCATTAAATTTTCGGATATATATTTAAATTACTCAAATATTATGTTAAAAGTGTATGTCCATAATCCGGGCAAAAAATCATTTTTCATAGATGATTTTAAAATAAAATTTAGGGAAGGCAACCCAAAAATTTATGGTTTAACAGAAAAGTTTTAATATTGTAACTACTCAGGTATAGTAATGGGGCAGTAATGTTGGGAATGTGTTTCTTATCGGAGTCCAGATTCCCCCTTTTAAAGGGGGTTAGGGGGATTTTTTATTATTTATTAACCACCTTCAATTTCAAAACTCAGGTTCTTAAAAGGATAGGCGATCCTGAGTAGTTACTTAATATTTAATCATAGTATTTCCTTTTTCTGTTAAGTTTGAATTTTAATATATATTAAAAAATGTAACTCATGAGAAAACTTTTTTTATTAACCATTTTAATGGTTTCGTTTTTTGGTAATGCTCAAAACAAAAAACCAAAAACCACGACTTCTAAACCGAAAGCTCTTTCAACAGCTCAGGTAATGCCGGAGTTTATAGGAGGTAAAGATTCCATGAATTTATTTATCATGAATAATTTGAATTATCCTACGGAAGCCTTAGAATCAGAAATATCGGGAACCGTTAAATTAAGATTCATTGTGTTGGCATCCGGAGAAATTACCGATGTAAAAGTGATAAGCAAACAATTGGGTGGAGGACTGGAAGAAGAAGCCATTCGACTTGTAAAATCAATGCCAAAATGGAAACCGGGCCGGCAAAACGGAAAGGCCGTTGCCGTTTATGTTGAACTCCCTTTTAAATTTAAAATTAATTAATAATGAAAAATACCATTTTAATAGCGTTACTAATGGTTACATTAGTTAGCAATGCTCAAATTGATTCGACAAAATCTGAGATTGTCACAATTCCTGATACAATGACCAAAGAAACGTTTAGAACTGTTCAGCAAATGCCTCAGTTTCCGGGAGGTGATACTGCAATGTATAGATTTATTGCTGAAAATTTGGACTATCCTCCAAAAGCTGTCAAGAAAAATATTCAGGGAAGAGTGCATGTTCAATTTAGGGTACTGGCTACCGGAGAAATTACTGATATAAGAACTTTGGATATAAAAAAATTAGGATACGGACTGGAAGAAGCTGCAATAGATGTCATTAAAAAAATGCCGAAATGGATTCCGGGAAAACAAAACGGTGTTGCAGTAAATGTTTATTTTAATCTCCCTATTCGATTCAGGCTTTTTTAAGGATTTCAATTCAATAGTGAAAGCTGGTTTAACATTCATTTTTTTAATTTTATCAATTTGGGGTTACACACAGATCGATTCTTTAAAATCCAGTAACCAAAATCAAATTTTACCTTTTATAAGCATCGTTGAAAAATCCCCTCAATTTCCGGGAGGAGAAAAAGCCATGGTCAGTTTTATTGAAAAAAATCTTGTTTACCCCAAAATGGCCATGGATAGTGGGATTGAAGGAACTGTAAAATTGCGATTTACAGTAACACCGTATGGAGAAATTAAGGATATTGTGGTTCTTTTAAATGATAAAAAAATAGGATATGGATTGGAAGAAGCCGCCGTGGATGTAATATCCAAAATGCCCCTATGGATTGCCGGATCTCAGAATGGAATTTTAACGCCGTTGCCATATACCCTTTCCATTCCGTTCAATCTCATTTTATTAAAAGACACAGCGGTTCCATTAAATTCAGTTCACAACGATTCGTATAGCGATAAGGTACCATTGAATGTTTATTTAATTAGTACCTTAAAACCTCAATTTCCGGGTGGTAAGGAAGCCATGATGGAGTTTATTTCTACAAATTTGATTTATCCCAAAACTGCTATCGAAAATAAAATTGAAGGCAAAGTTGTTTTAAAATTTATTATTGATTCATTAGGAAAAATTTGTTGTATTGATTTTATCGGGCCGCCCCTGGGCTATGGATTGGAATCGGAAGCCATCCGAATTGTAAAGACAATGCCATTGTGGATTCCGGCTGCTATTGATGACATGCCGGTAGCAGTTTATTACCGCTTGCCTATAGTTTTTAAGTATTATGAGGAGTAGGGTTAGAAGATAATTCTGCAGTTTTTTTGAAAATTAAGTTCAACAATTAACCTTAGATTATTACTTCATTCGTGATATTTTTGCATACTTATTAAAAAGAATGGCGAAAAAAATAATTCCAACTAAGTCAAGCCCTGTAACCAAAGCCAGTTTGTTTGAAAGAACAGAACAATCTATTGGTCAAAATCTTAAAATCTGGCAAATTGCCATAACTTTATTATCGCTTATTTTTTGCTTTCTGATGTTCGATGCCAAGGTATCCATCGGTCATGATGATTCACTTTATATAATGGCCGGCAATAAGTATGCGACTGATTTTTTTGGATACTGGTATGCCGATAATGCCCCATTATATGTTATGTTTTTGGCTTTGCCAATTTCCATGTTCGGACTCAATTTAATGCTGCTTAAACTTTTGTCGGTATTGTTTTTCGTGCTCAGTGTTTGGATATTATTTTCAGCTTTTAAAAACCGAATTCCACATTTAGTTCTTTTGGCTTCTATTTTTATTTATGCCACCAATTTTTTTGCCCTATCTTATGCCAGCCTTACCTATACCGAAGCTTTTTTCTTAGTAATACAAAGCACTTTTTTCTGGGTATTTTTTCGTCACCTTGATAATTTGCCCGTTCATGATTCTTCATTTAAGGAAATTGGCAGGAATAGTTTGAAATGGTTGTTTTTAGGACTCATGATGTTTTTGCTTTACTTTACAAAAACGGTGGGTATCGGTACATTTTTAGCCATTACAGTTTATTTTTTATTTCAAAAACAATGGAAAAATTCTTTGGCTACTGTTGTTTCATTTGGCGCTATATACGCTTTAATGGAAGGATTAAAAAAAGCACTTTGGGGTTCTAAAATATCAAACTTTGCCCAATCCAATATTTTATTTTTAAAAGATGCTTACGACCCGGGTAAAGGGAAAGAAGATCTATCCGGATTTATTGACCGGTTTTTTGGCAATGTCGTTATTTATCTTTCAGGCCGATTTTGGGAAATGTTGGGATTTAAAACAGAGAATGGTGAATTTTCAATCCCACTCGGATTTTTTACAGCTATACTTTTAGTTATAGGTTTAATTGTGGCATTAAGAAGCAAACAAAAATATGTGCTGGCAGCTTCCTTATATTCAGGCGTTTTGTTAGGTGTTACCTTTTTTGCACTTCAAACTTCATGGGGACAAGGTCGTTTGGTTATGGTGTATTTGCCTTTAATGCTTTTGGCCATTTTTTATGGTTTTTATAAATTGTTTGATAAAAAAAGCAATGCTTCGTTTCAATTATTCTTCTTTGTATTATTGGCTATTTTTCTTTGGAAAAATACTTCTGCTACACTGCAAAAAGCCTCTAAGAATATCCCCATTGTTAAAAAAAATCTGCTCAAAGGCGACAAGTTTGAGGGATACACCGACGATTATAAAAATTTTCTGAAATTGAGCGAATGGTGTGCCGATAGTTTGCCTAAGGGCTCGCTCGTGGTTAGCCGAAAAGCTCCTATGAGTTTTGTGTATGGCCGCGGTATGGAGTTTTATCCAATTTATAAAGCCAATGGCCCCAAAGATGCCGACAGTATTTTGATGGTATTAAAAAAGGCTAAAGTTACTCATGTAATGTTCGTAAACCTGCGGCTCGATCCTAAACGAAGCGGTGATGTAATGTCAACTCTTCCTCCCGGTTATCCTCCCATTTATCTCGCTTATCTTAATTCTGACCAAAAGTCAATTGTCAATAGCATTCACAATTATTTTTCACCATTGGCTGAAAAATATCCTCTCAAATTTGAACTTGTAAAACAAATGGGCACGGATGAGGAAGCGCTTTTATATAAAATAAATTATTAATGCTAAAATTTCTCAGGCTTCCGGATATTGACACCTATGATTTGGATGATCCGCGGCGAACCATTCATCACCGGGAAATTATTTTATCCAAACCTTTTTTAAAAAAACTATACGTTGAATGGTATTCCCTTTTTAAAAAGAAATGTGAAAGTTTAAAAAATGAAACCATTATTGAATTAGGTTCGGGCGGCGGATTTTTAAAAGAAATAATGCCCCAGGTTAAAACGAGTGATATTTTAGAATTGCCCGGAAACGACCTCACATTTGATGCCTTGAATATGCCATTTGAAGATAAATCCATCGGAGCATTTTTGATGGTGGATGTTTTTCATCATGTACCCGATAGTTTTAAATTTTTACAGGAAATGCAAAGAACCCTGATACCCGGAGGTAAAATAATTATGAACGAACCCTGGAACTCAGCCTGGGGACGAGTAATTTATAAAAACTTTCATCATGAAACTTTTAATCCTCACGGCGATTGGACTATCCCTTCCTCCGGCCCTATGAGCGATGCCAATGGGGCTTTGCCATGGATTGTTTTTAAACGGGATATTAAAAAATTTGAAACCGAATTTCCTGATTTAAAAATAAAAATTGTAAAACCACATACCCCTCTCAGATATTTATTAAGCGGCGGTGTTTCTATGAAATCATTGGTTCCTCAAAGCAGCTTTGGATTAATTTCAGGAATTGAAAAATTAATAAACCCTTTGGTAAATTGGTTTAGTATGTTTGCCACTATTATTATTGAAAAGAAAAAATAAAACACCTTGAGCCACCTTTCCTACTTTGAAAATATAGCCTCCAAAAGGCCTGCAATCCGAAAACGAAACCATTATTACTGGAATGATATTACCAAATATTGCGACTATTTCATAAATGAAAATTGTTCTGTATTGGAGATTGGTTGCGGCACTGGCGAATTGCTGGCCGGACTAAAAAGCACCACTAAAACCGGAATTGATTTTTCTGAAAAGATGATTGAGATAGCCAAATCGGCTTATCCTGAAATCAATTTCGAAGTAATGGATGCAGCATCTTTAAATTTTAATAAAAAATTTGATGTTATTATAATTTCTAACGTAGTTGGGTTTTTGCCCGATGTGCAGGAGGTTTTTGAAAATCTTCATAAAGTGTGTCATCCGCGAACCAAAATAATTGTTAGTTATTACAGCAAACTTTGGGAACCAATATTGAAATGGGGCGAAAAATTGGGATTAAAAACTAAAACTCCCCAACAAAATTGGCTCACCTTACAGGATTTGAACAACCTGTTTTATATTTCAGGCTTTGAGGTTTTTAGAAATACCCGAAGAATGATGTTTCCGATTTATATTCCTTTGGTGTCTGAATTTTTTAATAATTTTTTGGCAAAACTTCCTTTTTTCAGACATTTCTGTATCAATCATTATTCATTTGCAATGCCTAAACAAAGGATTACAGATGAGGAAGCAGAAAAAAAATATTCTATCTCAATAGTTATACCGGCAAGGAATGAAAGTGGAAATATTGAAAATGCTATTTTAAGAACGCCTAAAATAGGCAAGCATACCGAACTGATTTTTATTGAAGGCAATTCAACGGATGATACCTGGGACGTGATTCAAAAAATGGCCGAGAAATATAAAAATTCTCATGATATAAAAATTGGCCGCCAAACCGGAAAAGGAAAAGGCGATGCCGTGCGCAAAGGTTTTGAAATGGCCACGGGCGATATTCTTACCATTCTGGATGCCGATTTAACTATGCCTCCCGAAGATTTACCAAAATTTTATAATGCCATAGCCAGCGGCAAAGGCGATTTTATAAACGGAAGCAGGCTGGTATATGTTATGGAAAAAAAGGCCATGCGTTTTTTAAATATTTTGGGGAATAAATTTTTTAGTTTGGCTTTTTCCTGGTTGCTCGAACAGCCTTTTAAAGATACGCTTTGCGGCACCAAAGTTATTTTTAGAGATGATTATCAAAAACTGATTGAAAACCGCAAATTCTTTGGCGAGTTTGATCCCTTCGGCGATTTTGATTTAATATTCGGAGCTTATAAATTAAATTTAAAAATTGTTGAGGTTCCTATTCGCTATAGGGAACGAACCTATGGAGATACCAATATTTCCAGGTTTAAACATGGTTTGATATTACTTAAAATGGTAATATTTGCCATGCGGAAGATTAAATTTTATTAGGTTCTTGCCACTAAAACACAAAGGCACTAAAGTTCACTAAAAATTTTAAAGTTATTGTCTTTTGTGTTATTTGGTGTTTTAGTGTTTTCGTGGCAATCAGCCGCGCTTCTCAATAAAAAAATCCTTCATCAATTGGCTGCATTCTTCTTTTAAAACACCAGAAATTACCTCCGTACTAGGATGTAGGATGGAAGGCTGGTAGAGTGTAAAACCGCTTTTAGGTTCTGCGGTTCCATAAACCAATTTTGCAATTCTGGCCCATTTTAAAGCCCCGGCACACATAGCACAGGGTTCAATGGTGACATACATGATGCATTCTTCCAAAAATTTACTTCCCATGGCACTAAATGCTGCGGTTAGGGCTATAATTTCGGCATGAGCAGTGGTGTCGTTTAATAATTCAGTTTGGTTATATCCTTTGGCGATGATGGTTTCTCCGGCTACAATTACTGCCCCGATTGGAACTTCATCGGCATCAAACGCTTTCAAGGCTTGGCGGTAGGCTTGCTTCATGTAATACTCATGGTTCATTGGGGCAAAAGTATT
>CAYHCM010000080.1:0-8814 GCA_964355045.1 uncultured Chitinophaga sp.
GGTTGCAAAATATTACAGGCAAAAAACCGCAAATTAGCCGTCAGCATTTTTTGATATATTCATTCCCAAAAACCTATCAAAAATTAATAGAAAACGGAATTAAAAACGACTATAGCATGGGCTACACCAGCCAATATGGATTTAGGGCAGGCATTGCCTCGCCTTTTTATTTTTATGATTTAACCCAAGAAAAAACTACTGATTTATTGCTCTTTCCTTTTTGCAGTATGGATATTACTCCATTGCACTATTATAAACTTACTCCCCAACAAGCTATTGAAAAAAATCGTGAATTTTTACAAAAGGTAAAAGATGTGAACGGGATTTTTATCAGTCTTTGGCACAATGAATCATTATCAGGAAAACTGAGATGGAAGGGCGGCTGGCCAAAAGTTTATGAACAAATGCTGAGGGATGCAAATTCAATTTGAAAATTTGAAAATGTTTTACAACAAGATGTTTAGTGCACTTTAGTGTTTTTGAGATTTAGTGGCAAAATAAAAATCAAACTTAATCAGAAAAACCATCCTGATCAGGGTTTATTTTTTTACAATCACTTCCATATTTGGAGTTGGAAAATCCAAATCTTCGTTTGATTTTATTGTATTATTTATCGCATCCCAAACATCCCAATATACAGCCCAATAATTATCAGGATGCACCCACGGCATAATACTTAGTTTAGGATCGCCTCCTTCAAATTTGTTTATTTTTACGGCCGGAGCAGGTTCTGTAAGTACCAGTTCATGCTTATCCATTATACTTTCAAATGCTTCTCTGGCTTTAGCAAGATTTGAATTTCCGGATAACACAAACTCCATTTCAATTCTTATTTTTCCGGATGCACTGTAATTTATTATAATTCCTCCGGCCACAACCCCATTCGGCATAATAATGGTTTTATTATCGGCTGTCAAAAGTAAAGTATTGAATATTTGAATCTCAGTTACATGGCCTGTTTGCCCTAATACTTCTATTAAATCGCCGACCTTATATGGTCTGAAAATTAACAATAATGTTCCTCCTGCAAAATTTGATAATGTGCCCTGAAGTGCCAAACCTACCGCCAATCCTGCTGCACCAATTACTGCTATAAATGACGTGGTTTGTATGCCAAGCATACCGGCAACACTTATAAATAACAATAATCGAAGCGTCCAGGAAATAAGAGTGGTAATAAAAGGACGTAAGGTTACATCTATACTGGTATGGGAGAGTTGTTTTGAAACGCTGTTACTGATAATTTTAATAATCTTTAAGCCAATCCAAAGAACCAGAATGACTCCTAATATATTTAAACCGGAAGCTAAAAGAACATCTTTTTTTGATGTTATATAATTCAGAAATGATTGAAAACTTATTTCAAGTAAAAACATAATGTATCTTAATTTTTGCGGCTAAATTAAGAATAAAGTCTAAACTAAAAATAAAAAAATTGAAATTAGAAGTCCGCTTTAATAAATCGAGAATAATATATTTCGCCCTTGTTTTGAATTTTAAGAATGTAATTTCCTGTTTTCAGTTGCTGTACATTTAGTTGATTTGCTTCCATTTTACCTTTCGAAATGGTTCTTCCGTCCATAGATATTATTTGGTATGAAGCTCCTGAAAAATCATGAGAGCCGCCAATGGCTAATACATCGGCTACAGGATTTGGAGAAACTGAAATTTTAAATTTAACAATCCTTTTTATAAAATTTGTCTTGTTAAAATCAAGCGTAATTTTTTGACCTAATAAAGGTAGATTATTAAAAGCAATTTTTGAAAAGGTATCAATGGTTGGTGCTGCCGGATTACCATAAATAAACCAGGTTCTATAGCCCGAAGCAGAATCAAAATAAGTAACGGATGGATGTAAACTTCCCAGTCCTTCAAAACAAAGATCGGGGCGAACCATAAAAAAATCCCCGTAAATAATGCTTACATTATTTAGGGTATCAACCGCAATTTTTACACTCCCGTTACTTGGCAATGAACCAAGTGTATCCAATTCACGGACAAAACCAAAATTCATCCATTCTACCTCGTTGCCTTTAGGGGCTACCGTAATTTGTGATATATTATTTAGCCCCAATGTATCGCTTTCAAAACCCCTGTCAATTATATCCCAACCGGTGGCCTCCACTATCAGAAGTGAATTGGGTTTGGCTGAGGAGCTAAAATAAAGCGAGCCATCTGATACCAGCATTGAATCCCAAAAGGTTTCAAACGCTTTTAAAGGCTTTATTAATTTTAACCTTACCGGGTAAAGTTCGTCTTTTGGATCATCCCATGCAAACTGGTAATTAATTAACGTGCCCGATATTAAAGTATCAAAAGTGCCAGCTGCCGAAGAAACCTTTATCTGAGCCTGACCAACCATTTGAAATGCAAAAATCAGGAAAAGTGAAGTTACGATTTTTTTCATACTTTTATTTATTTTTAATTCTATTGACGGCAAACTTACTAAAATCATTACTGAATTTATATATTTTTAAATACATGACATTAAAAATTCAAACTGGAAAATAAATAATTTTTTTTGTTTCAAAAAATTCTTCTTTAAAATAAGCGTCTAAAGGTACTTCATGAATTTTTATTCCCTTTCTCATAAAGTTTTTAAATTCGTTTTTTTCATCCGTAAGGTTTCCGCCTTTAAGTAAAATATAGCCGTTTGCCTTGTCATTATATTTATCCTTCGTTAATAATTTATGACTCCATAGGTACAAGTCTGAAACTGAAGCTACTGCTCTGGAGACCACAAAATCAACTGTTATGTTTAAAGTTTCAACTCTTGAATTTATGGCTTCCACATTTTTCATATCCAAATTTTCAATTAAATTTTTAACTACATTTATTTTTTTGGCTATTGAATCCACCAGATAAAATTTACAATCGGGAAACATAATAGCCAAGGGTAACCCTGGAAAACCGCCACCGGTACCAATATCTAAAATGCGGGTTTGGAATTTAAAATTAATAAATTTGGCTATGGCCAGCGAATGTAAAATATGCCGTTCTTCCAAATTTTCAATATCCTTTCGGCTTATCATATTTACCTGAGCGTTGTATTCTGTAAATAGTTTTAACAGGAGTTCAAACTGAATTTGTTGTTTTTTAGAAATGGCCGGAAAGTATTTTTTAATCAATTTCAATTTGTAGTTTTATGGTTTTTTTTAGTTTATGGAAATTTGGAAGAACATTTTTTTATTTTCACCATGATGCCTAAATATTCATTGTGCTTTTCAATTCATGGCAAAAGTAAATGATTTATAAATTTATAATTGTAATGAAATGTTAAACCCTAAATTTGCACCTTTATTTTCTTAATTTATAAAAATATAGAATGTCATTAGACCATACTGATGTAAATGAAGCCGAAAAAAACATGTCGTTTTTTGATCACATCAGCGAATTGCGTGGTCATATTATCCGGTCATTAATAGCCATCACCATTGGCGGGATATTGGCCTTTGTTTTTAGTGATTTTGTAATGAACACGCTAATCTTCGGTCCGCGATCCAAAGATTTTATAACATTTCGAATTTTATGTCATTTAAATAAAAGTGCCTGTTTTGAAGGGTTTAATTTCACCATCATAAATACCGACGTAACAGGTCAATTTATTATGGGGTTAATGATAGCCTTTGTTGTAGGATTAATAGCAGCTTTTCCTTATGTTATCTATGAATTTTGGCGTTTTTTTAAACCGGCATTGAAACCCGCCGAACAAAAGAAAACTACCGGGATAATTTTAATTAGCTCAGGTTTATTTTTAGTTGGTGTGTTGTTTGGTTATTTTTTATTAGCCCCTTGTTCTTTGTTTTTTATGGCTAACTATTCCATATCCGAGCAAATAAAAAATACATGGACCATTCAAAGCTATATTTCATTTATGTCAATGCTTACTGTGGCCACGGGATTAATTTTTGAACTTCCGCTTATTATGTATTTTCTGGCAAAATTAGGATTGATAAATTCGGCTTATTTAAAAAAATATCGCCGATATGCCATATTAATAATAGTAATTTTAGCTGCAATTGTAACCCCTCCTGACGCCGGAAGCCAGATTTTGGTAAGTATTCCTTTACTAATTTTGTATGAAGTTGGCGTAATAATTACAAAAAGAGTAGAAAAGAAAGCATTTGAAGTATAATAATATTTGCCTAAATTCGTAATACAAAAATTTGAAATAAATTAATATTAGACACGCTTAACAAAATATGGAAACAAAAACACGAATAGCTTTTGGCTGCGACCATGCCGGATTTGAATTAAAACAATTTTTAATGACTGCCTTTGTCGATAGATATGATATTAAGGATTTCGGCTGTTTTTCTGACAATTCTGTTGATTACCCTGATTTTGTACACCCGCTTGCCATGTCGGTGGCTAATGGGCAATACGAATTTGGAATACTGATTTGCGGAAGCGGAAACGGGGTTTGTATGACCGCCAATAAACATCAAAAAATAAGGGCTGCACTTTGCTGGACCAAAGCAATAGGAGGATTGGCACGTCAGCATAATGATGCCAATGTACTTTGCCTGCCTGCCAGGTTTATCACCGAAAATACCGCTTCAGTAATTGTTGAAGCATTTTTAACTACCGCCTTTGAAGGCGGAAGGCATAAGAATAGGGTAAAAAAGATTGCCTTGATGTAAAGGGAGGATTGGAATTTGGAATTTGAAATTTGAAATTTGGGTCTTGGATTTTAAATTCGGGATTTCACAATCCTATTTTTACCCTGTAAATCCTGTATTATTTCTATTTCATTAAAGTATTCATTCCTTAATATTTCTTCTACGCCCTGCCCAAAATTTTCATGAATTTCAAAAAATAATAAACCATTTGGTTTTAATAAGTGCTTTGCGTGAGTGGCTATTGCTTTATAAAAAAGCATTGGGTCAATTCCGCAAAACAATGCTATGTGAGGTTCAAAGTTTAAAACATTTTCATGTAGCGTTTCTTTTTCAATCTCAGGAATGTAAGGTGGATTGCTTACGATAATATCAAATTTATTTTTAAAATATTTATAAAAATCAGGGTTTAAAACATCTCGATTTATGAATGAAACCGAAGTATCATCAAGTATTTGAGCAGCATTATTGGCAGCTATTTCAAGTGCGGCTTCTGAAATATCAATACCGGTTGCTGTGGTTTTAGGTTTTAATTTTTTTATGCTGATGGCTATACAGCCGCTTCCGGTTCCAATATCTAAAACATGAAACGAACTTTGGTCAATGTATTCACAAATTTTATAAACCAATTCCTCGGTTTCGGGTCGGGGAAT
Source organism: uncultured Chitinophaga sp. (assembly GCA_964355045.1). GTDB lineage: Bacteria > Bacteroidota > Bacteroidia > NS11-12g > UBA9320 > JABWCE01. Next base: position 5,273 of record CAYHCM010000080.1, read on the forward strand.
TAGTACGGCTGGATTTACATTAAAAATACTATCACAAAACCAGACTTTGCCAGTTATGTATTGAATAGGTTCATGGTTTTTCAGCCTGTCAATTGTATTATTTATTATTATAACTTTTTCTTTATCCACTTCATCTTTTGGATTTGTAATAAAAATATTGCGGTTCATTTTTAACACAAAATCCAAACATAAATTCCAAATGGAAACCAATTCATTTTTAGAATAAAAGGAGGTGAGTTCTGAGAAAAAATGTTTTAGAATTTGGTGGGTGTTCATTCTTGCAAAGAAAGGATTAATCATGCTTATTTTTGCCCTCATTGACCACTTCTCAACTTTACATCCACCGCTGCCTCCAATTAGCAGCATTAGCCAAGGGAAAAGTCTCTCCAAACCCAATGGTAGGTGCACTTGTGGTGTATGATGATAAAATAATTGGCGAAGGATTTCATCAGCTTTATGGTGGCCTTCATGCCGAAGTAAATGCCATTAATTCTGTAAAAAATATAGAATTACTTAAAGACTCAACTCTGTATGTAAACCTTGAACCTTGCTGTCATTGGGGAAAAACGCCACCTTGTACCCAATTGATAATAGAATCAGGAATTAAAAAAGTGGTTATTGGAAGTTTGGATACTAATCCCATAGTGGCAGGCAATGGCGTTAAATTATTGGAAACCGCAGGAATATCAGTATCCACCGGAATTCTTGAAAAGGAATGTTTAGATTTAAACCACTTATTTTTTGAACAATTTAAATCAACCAATACTGTCAAATATATTTTAAAATGGGCAGAAAGTGATGATGGGTTTATGGGAAAAGAAATCTACAAATCAACTGAAGAACGTGAATTATCGAATGGTTTGGTAAAACGCTTTGTTCATAAATTGCGAAGCGAAACAGATGCCGTATTAGTGGGAACAAATACTGCTTTGATTGATAATCCGATATTGGATAACCGGTATTGGTATGGCAAAATACCCACCGCCATTGTGATTGATCAAACATTAAAATTACCTTTAAATTCTAATCTTTTTAAGCCCGATAGAAATGTTATTGTTCTTAATGAAGTAAAAAACGAAACTCTTGAAAACCGAATGTATCGTATAATAAATTTTAACGACAAAAATAATTTCTGGCAAACACTCACTACCGAATTATTGGAAATGGGCATAAAATCAGTGCTGATTGAAGGAGGAAGCAAAACTCTTCAATCTTTTCTTGAATCAAAAATTTCCTCTAAGATAATTCGAATTACTACCAAAAAATTTTTGGGCAATGGAATAAAAGCACCGCTATTAATTCGTAAAGCAGATAATCACTTTTTTTTAGGCAATAATTTGGTAGAAATTTTTACAATTTAATGCTTTTCGACAGAAATTATAAATCCATTGCCATAGCAAGTGAGGCAGTTTATACCGATAAAGGCAGTCGTTTTTTGGCCTTTGCTTTTCCTGTAAATAATGAATCGGAAATAAAATATAATCTTACTCAATTAAAATCTGAATATCCTGATGCCACGCATCATTGCTATGTTTGGATATTAAACCCCGACAAATCGGCCCAACGGATAAATGACTATGGCGAACCGGCTAATACAGCAGCCCGACCCATTCTTAAACAAATAAATGCACTTAACATTACCAATATTTTGGTAGTAGTTATCCGTTATTTCGGAGGAAAAAAATTAGGAATTGCCGGATTGATAGAAGCCTATGGAATGGCGGCTCAATTGTGTTTAGCCAAATGTGAAATTATTACAAAAACACTTATGGATTATTTCAAAATAAAAACAGATTTTAAAAATGAACATGTAGCCTATAATGTGATACGAAAATTTTCGGCAGTAATTGTCGAAACTATCCATTCGCCAAATGTGGTAATCACATTGTCAATTAATGAGGCTAAAAGTGAGTCGTTTAAAAATGAGTGTAATAAATTGGCTAAATTTGAACTTTCGTTTTTAAAAACTGAATGAAAAAATACACGCTACTTTTTACTTTACTAATCTGGGTCTTTATGGGTTTTTCCCAGATTCCGGTCAATATAAATCCTAAATTATTTTATATAGGCACTGATCCCGAATTCCTAAACATTAAAGCTACTGAATCATTTTTAAATATTGAAACTACCATGGCTTTTTTGCAAACCAATTATTTAAATAAAAATTTTAAAGGTCAAACTTTGGTATTGAGTAAAAAATCAAGTTCTCCGGCCGGCCTTCATTTACGGTTCAACCATCAGTTTAAAGGAATGCCGGTTTACCAATCGTTTATTCAAGCCAGTTATACCAGGGAAGGGAAACTATACTCCGTAATTGATGCCCTTGTAAAGTTCGAAACATTTAATGATGGTGCTTCAAATGTATCTCCTCAATTTTGGGTTAATACGAATATTGGATTAATCGCGGCCTTTAAAACTTTTAAATATGATAGCATCACAAATCAACCTTTTACTCAAATTTATACAACCGATGGCGTTTTGGTTCATTCCTACTGTTCAAGGTTATACCTGAATAATCCGGATTCAATGGTAACGGCAATGGTTTATTTACCCAATCCAATAGTGGCCGCCAATACCACTTACGGGGGAAATTATATGGATAAGAACGACCAAAATAATAACGAATTAACCAATGTCCGTTCTAAGGTAAGAGTTCCGTTAAGATTTGAAAATGGAAAATTTATTTTAACCGATGGGATTATTACCCTGAAAAACCTCCATGACCCTGCAATAGCCCCTGTGGAACCAACAGATACCTTTATTAATTATACCCGCGACCAGTCGGGTTTTGAAGACATCAATGTTTTTTATCATTTAAAAACCTATAGCGATTATATAAGAAATATTGGATTCAGCGATATGCTTGATTCTATATATGTTGACTCACACGGTGTAAGTGGGAGTGACGATAGTTTTTTTGAACCCGATAGCTTTCCTTACGAGATTGAATATGGAACAGGCAATGTGGATGATGGCGAAGATGGACAAGTAATAATCCACGAATTTGGTCATTCATTGTCGGTAATTGGGGCTCCATCTACCGTTCAGGGTTCTCAGCGAATAGCCATGGAAGAAGGTCAGGCAGATTATTTAGCGATGTCATATTCAAGGTCATTAAGCAATAACCTACCGAATGATGTATTCAGTTGGGATGGGCACAATGAATTTTGGGCCGGATTTGTTACCAATACCAAACGAAAATATAAGGATTTAACAGGAGTTAAAGATATTGACCGGGAAGTTTGGAGTACCGCGCTTATATGTATTTTTGATAAATTGGGAAGAAACAAATCTGACAGTATAATTCTATCCTATTATTTTCATCAGGCCGGAGGCAGCAGTGTTACTATGCCTAAAATGGCAGGAGTTATTCTTAAAATGGATTCACTTTTATTTAATGGAATAAATGTAGCCAAAATATGGCAATGTTTTACCGACCGTGGAATTTTGGATACTGTTCCGTGGTATCTTATAAAAATTACCCAGCTAATTAATTCATCGGATATTCAAATTTATAATACATCTGATTTTGCAAAAGGAAT
>CAYHCM010000080.1:8914-16786 GCA_964355045.1 uncultured Chitinophaga sp.
TAATTAATTCATCGGATATTCAAATTTATAATACATCTGATTTTGCAAAAGGAATAGCACCATTACGAATTATTTCAAATAATCCACATCTTTGGAATGAAGTGGAAATTTACAATAATTTAGGGCAAAAATTAAACGCATTTATAGCGGAAAAAGAAATCCTTATAAGCCCCGAATTATTTGTTCCGGGCGTTTATTATCTAAAAATAAACTCAAAGGATGGTCAGCTTTCTTACACCAAAAAAATAATACGATTTTAGGAAATTTTTGTGATTTTAGGCAACTCTGGCTGAAACCAATGTTGGTACACGAAGTGGTGGTGAAGTTTTAAATACATTAACCGCATTTAATTCCCTCAATATTTTTTGCTGATAATAATAATTGGTTTGTTTAACAAAAGCGGGCAAACGTACAATATCAGCCATCCACCAAAACGAGCCGCCACCAAGGGTTAACCAAAACAAAACCTGCAATTGCCAACGCCCCAAAAAGGCATAATGGGTGCTTGGAAAAAAAATCAAACATACATAGGCTATTGCCAACGATCGTTTGCTAAGAGAATAAAGTTCTTTAAATTTAATTTGATTCTCAGGACAAATTTTGCCCAACTCATATTGAATTTTTGGATGCAAGCTATTTGTAAACTTTGAATCTAAAATTAGGTTGTGATTTCTTATTGTAACCAAAGTCAAATAATCAGGTCACAATTCTAATCAATGTGGATAAATAATGCAAATCTTTTTTAAAAAAAAATCAAATTTTTTTTCAGTTTCTCGAAACTCCAATCCAATAGCTCCAAATCAGGCTTTTTTCTTCATTTTATTCACAACTTTTACCATCATAAAAATACAGAAAGCCACAATTGCAAAATTTATTACTGCTTGAAAAAACGATCCGTAGCCAATTACCGGAGCTCCGGCTTCTTTAGCGGCAGCCAAAGTTTTATAGGCTGTGCCGTCGAGCGACCAATTGAGATCCGTAAAATTACTTCCCATTAATTTTCCGATAGGCGGCATCAACACATCATTAACCAATGAGTTCACAATTTTTCCAAACTCAGCGCCAATAATAATACCTACAGCCAAATCAATTACGTTGCCTTGTACGGCAAATTCTTTAAATTCTTTTATTACTCCCATTTTTTTTATTTTTTTATGGGTTGCAAAAATAAACTATAACTCATTGTAATGTGATATAAGCAAATTTTTTTTCAATTATTTTAAAATTTGCCATGTATAGATTTAGACGCAATGGTTATATTTTTGCGAACCGAAAAAAATGGACGAAATTGTATCAAACATTCTAGGGGCCGACCCTAAAACTACACTTCTTCTTGTTCTGAACATCATCATTATGGAAAGCCTTTTGTCCATTGATAATGCAGCAGTATTGGCTTCTATGGTAATGGACTTGCCCAAACGACAACGAAAAAAAGCGCTGTTTTATGGTATGATTGGCGCCATTGGCTTCAGGGTACTTTGTTTGTTTTTAGCTTCCTATCTGTTACAAATTTGGTGGATAGAACCCATTGGAGGATTTTATTTATTGTTATTGGTTTTTAATTATTTCAGAAAAAAGAATAAAGATTCTAAGGAAGCAAAGGTCTCAAAAGAAAATAAAATTTTCGCTACTTTAACTAAATATATTACTCCGTTTGTAGCTACTGTTTTTATGATACAATTAATGGATTTAGCTTTTTCCATTGACAATGTGTTGGCAGTGGTAGCATTTACCAAAAACATGAATCTTATTATTATGGGGGTAGTAATTGGTATTATAACTATGCGATTTGTAGCTACCTGGTTTGTTACATTAATGGCTAAATATCCTTTTTTAGAAACCTCAGCTTATCTGATCATAGCAGTTTTGGGGTTGAAATTAGGTATTTCGTTAATTACTCATTATTATCCTGATATGGCTGTAATAAAATATTTTGGAACCGGAGGAAATATAGCGCATGAGACCAAAGAAAATATGGATAAATTATTTTCGTTAATGACTCTTCTGATTTTTTTTACTCCTCTTATATATTCGTTTGTTTCCGGGTTTTTTAAAAAACGTTTAAATCCCATTAGAAAATAATCTTACATAAATAAATTTATTGTTTCAGCTATTTGTTCAGTATCCTGCATATTCATGCATTTAAAATGTCGTTTGGGGCATTTATTAAAACCCAATTTAGAACACGGGCGGCAATCCAATCCTTGCACCTCAAAATTTTTATTAAAAACCAATTGCTTACCATAATAGGCATACATACCAAATTCAGGAATGGTATTTCCCCAAATGGCAATAATCGGCTTTTTTAAAGCCGCAGCTATATGCATCATGCCGGTATCATGTGTAACCAATATTTTGCCTAGTGCTATTAATCCTGCGCTTTGATGAAGTGATAATTTACCTGCAAGATTTATTATTTTTTCAGGATGCCAGGTTTCTAATAGTTTGGCAGTTTCTATATCTTCTTTGCCTCCGATTACTGCAATTTTATAATGTGACGCCGCTATTATTTCCAATAATTTTGTGGCTGGCATTCGTTTGGTGGCATGTTGCCCGCCTATGGCCATAGTTATAAATTCATCGTCTTCCGGAACTTCAAAATCTTTTAGAATTTCAGCAGCAGAAGCAGGATTGAAATAATCAAGTCCATCATCATCATTAACAATTCCGAGTGACGCAACTGTTTCAAAATATCTGTCAACAATATGCATTTTTGGCAACCTGTTTATTTTAAAGTTTGTAAGTAAATATTTTTTAAAATTCAATTTATCAAACGAAAATGCCGGAACTCCGCTTCTCAGTTTTATAACTAAAGTTCTTAAATTATTATGAAGATCTATTATACGGTCGTACTTTTCTTCTTTGATTTCGCTTAGGGTATCACTTAGTTTTGGTTTTAGAAGTAAAAGTTTATCAAGATATGGATTTTGATTTAATAGTGATAAATAAGCGGGTTTGGTTAAAAAATGAATTTGCGAACCCGGCGGCAATTGTCTTTTCAAACACCTTATTATGGGAGATGTAAGCACTATGTCGCCAATGGAACTAAAGCGAATTATGAGTATTTTCATCGTTTTTAATTATCCGAAAATTCAAATGTCGGTAATGCATTTTGAATCCTGAATTTTTCTTAAAATTTTAATGGTGTATAATAAAATGAAATATCTTCAAAATTCGTTGAAATTAGTTTTGCACGTCTATACAATTTTTAATATAAATTCGTAATACTAATAACGATGTTACTAAAATTAAAATTATTATTTGTCTTTTCTACCTTGTGCTTTGCCTCCTTTGGGTTTGATGACTCAACAGGTGTAATATTAAAAAATGAAAAAGTTTTTATACTTCATAAGGTAGAGAACGGACAAGGCCTGTATGGTGTAGCACGAAGATATAAAACAATATGGACTAAGGTTAGGGATGCCAATCCCGGATCAGAAACTAAAATAATGCCCGGGCAAATATTATTGGTACCTACCGGCAAAACTGAAAAACAGTTTTTTGGAAACAAAACACCAAAATATTCGAAAAATAACAGTGAGTATTCAAAACCTGTAATACCAAAAGTGGTTGAAAAAGAAAAAACACCTGAAACCCCCGATGTTAATAAATCGCCCAAAACATCATTCACGGTATTTTATACTGTTCAAAAAGGAGAAACTTTATTTAGCATAGCCCAAAAATTTGGAACTACGGCCGATTTTCTCAGGCAATTGAATAAAATGGCTAATTATTCGGTGGCTGTGGGAAAGGACATATTAGTGCCAATGACCGAAACAATTGCAACTGATACCGTAATAGCTCAAAAAGAGGCAGAAGTGAAACAGGTTCAAAAAGAACTGGACGAAATAACTGCTAAAATTGAGGAAGAAAAAAGGCGTGAAAAGGAAAGAATTGATTCACTAAGCAAAAGTGCGGTTAAACCTGTAATTAAGGATGAAGAATCTAAAAAAAATAAAGAAACTAAAGATAAGAAAAATGAAACGGAAACCATTGATTCGACCGACAAAAGTGATAAAAATCCAAAAATTGTAGTTGATGAAGCTAAGAAAGAGGAGAAAATAATTCCAAAACCTGCAACACCTGAATATAATATAGTGGTAGAAAACCTACCCGAATATGATGTGGAAAAAGTTATCGAAACCGGACAGGGCAAAGTAATGACAGATAATACAATCAATCAGTCAAAAGATTGGGTAATACATCATAATGCTGCTGAAAATACGGCATTGCAAATAACCAATCCGGCAAATAATAAAAGTATTTATGTAAAGGTGGTTAAAAATTTTGTTCGAAAAGAGAATGACCCGCTGATACTTTATATAACTAAAAATACTGCCGAATATTTAGAATTGAGTAAAAAAGATAAATTTGTTATAAAAATCATTTTTGCCAAATAGATTCCATCAGTTACCTTTTGCAATTTTTAATTACTCCTTAATTATTTTAATTGCCTCAATCCCTTATTCAAGGGCATTGCTCAGTATTTCCACAGGCTTATTACTTATTGCAGCTATTGCCGAGGTACTAGTGGTAAAACCCAAAATTGCATTTAGTAATAACTATTTTTACTGTTTAATAGCCTTGTTTCTTCTATGTTTGCTCGATGGATTGAGAGCTTATTCATTACAGGAATGGGTTAAGGACATTGAAATAAAAATTCCGTTAATCATTTTTCCGTTCTCCGTTATTGCTTTTAAAAACAAACTAACTCCTTCATTTTTCAGGGTTATTTCGCTTATATTTTGTCTGTCAATATCAACCTCTACTGCGGCCAGCATGCTCAATTATAGTATGCACTATAAAGAAATAAATGAGCTGATACTGCAGTCGAAACCTATGCCAATAGCGGGGGGAATGCATCATATAACGTATTCAGTTTTTTGCGCTTTTTCGGTCATAGTAGCTTCTGTATTGGCTTATCAATCAAAAACGAAATGGCTCTGGATATTGGCAATTATCAATTTTGCAGGCTTGCATATACTTACCTCCCGTACAGGTTTGGTAGGATTTTATTTTACAGTACTTATTTTGGGTTTAGGGCATGTTATTAAAAATAAACTAAAGCCAAAGCATATTATTTTTGGTTCGTTGGCAATTTTAGTTTTACCGATTATAGCTTTTTTCAGCATAAGTTCGCTGCATAACAGGGTTTTAAATTCATGGGCCGACCTCAATGTAATATGGTATCAGCAGGATGCCAATTACAAATCAATGGGTATGCGGGTGGTGGCTTCAAAAACAGCCATTGATCTGATAAAGAAATACCCGCTAACCGGCATTGGAAACAGCAATATTAAAAAGGCAATGGGCATACAATATGAAGCAAATAATACCAATTTATATTTGGAAAATCGAATTATGCCTCACAATCAATTTATAATGGAAGCTGCTGCGCACGGTATTCCCGGGTTAATAATATTGCTTTTGTTTTTTATAATGCCTTTGTTCAATCAGTTTTTTTCAAAGCCGGTATTATTTAGAGCACTTTGGTCATTGTTGTTTTTTGCCATTTTGTTCGAATGTCTTATGGAAAGGCAGCATGGCATTATATTGGTTGGACTATTCTGGTTTTTGTTTGCATCACAAAATTATCGGAAGCCGTTTAATAATGAAAATTTTGAGAATTTATAATTTTTATTGGCAGCAGATTCAAAATCTAATTTATTTTTTTACAACGTTAAATTTCTTCGTTAAATCTAATATTTGTAATCATTTCACGTTATTTATAAAGACATCTTAATAATCTATCAATTTAGATTTATCTTTGTTAGGTAAAAGAAGTTATACATAGATTCAAAAAAAAATGAAAACAAAAATCATTCTAACCACATTATTCATCTTTACTTTAATATTTCAAATTTTAGCTCAGGAAAAGAGTGAAGAATCAATTGGGGGCTCTAAAAAAAGCGAATTGTCGGATAAATTTTTTTTAGCACTTACAACCTCTACCTATACGGATTTTTTGGTATCACCCTTAAAATATCATTATATGGCTACCGGCAATACCGATATACTTGGAAATCCTATATATGCGCAAGTTCCTTTTCAATCTCAACAACTTAATATTATTTCATTGGGCATAGAGCCACGTTTTAACTTAAAAGAATTTGATGAAAATTCGTCTCTTTCTGTTTCGGCTCCCATTAGTTTTGGAATCGGCTCCTCATTTTCAGCAGCCGGCGAAGATCTTATAGTAAAAGGTACGGAGGGATTCGGTTCATTGCAGATACCTTTGTTTCTAAAACTTAATATTGGAAATGGTTCTACCTATACTACCCAAAAAGATTTTGGATTTAATGCAGGTGCCGGGCTTGAATTTAGTAAATTGGGATTAATAAATATTACCGCCAATTCCAAACAATTTAATAAGGCCTTTGTTTTGCCAAGCCTTACTGCAGGAGTTACCTTTATGCGAGGCGATAGCCCTATGGAAATAAATTTCAAATATTCATTTGGAAAAGTAAAATTTCAGGAAACAGACAGTCAGGGCGATTTATTAAAAGATGCAGGAGGCGTTCCTTATCAACGAAATACCCGTTCACAAACCATTAAATTATCATTTGTTTATCTGATTAATTATTAACAGACATTATCAGGCTATTTTTTTTGAATAATCAGAACGAAAACCATGACTATATTTTAGCTGCCAACATCCCGATCCATTCATGTATCAAGGCTTCCCAACCTTCAAGAGCTCCGCTTTTGGGTAAAATATAATTGGTTATATCGTATGAATCTTCCTTTATTCGTTTCACCTTAAAATCTACCGGATAAATATCAACTATCATTCCCGTTTTATTAAAAATATATTTGCTCCGGGGCATGTGCAAAGCCGAAGTAACTAATAAAATCTTTTTTGAACCACCTCTCTTTGCAATCAGTTCTTTCGAGAATTTTGCATTTTCTTTCGTATTGCGCGATTCTGATTCAATAATAATATCCGCATCGGGTATTCCCATATCTAACCAAAAGCGCCTGATGTAAACCGATTCTTTAATGTAGGGTGGAAATACAGAGGCAGAACCGCCGCTTATTATTAATTTTTTAACAATTCCTTTTTTATAAAGTATTACCGGTTCAGTTATTCTTTCGGCAGCCTCACTAAGTTGTAATGACCGTGAAAAACTGTCAAATCCAGCAGCCCCCGATAATACAATAGCATAATCGTACTTTGTGCCTTGGGCAATTGGCTGATAAGGCGTTTCATATTTTTCCAAACACTTTGTAAGAATAAAATTATTGGTAAAAACGAATGTAAAAATAATCCAAACAATGAGAACATACTTCCTTTTTTTGGCGTTTTTCATCCGCCAAATAAAAAACAGACTTACAAATATCCAGATTAAAGGGCTTAAAAAAATGGTAATGAATTTGGATAGGATAAACATGTTGTTTGGTAATAATGTTAATTTATTAGGTTCTATATGTTAGTTAGTGGGTATATTTTTTAGTCATTCTTTGATATGAGTATATTCAATTTCATAAGTCCTCAAATCGTAAATCTAAAATCGTAAATCTAAAATCTAAAATAAGCTCACCCTCTCATTTTTTGCCTTTTTACCAAAAAAGGAAGTAATATCTGGTCAATAGGCAAGGCTACATCAGCCGCTGTAAAATCAATTTTATATTGCCGGCATTTATTGGTTAGCTCCGCAATAAAAGCGGCGGTTTCCTTTTCATAATGCTCTTTTACTTCAGAAGGAAAAAGTTTTAATTTTTCGCCGGTTTCAATATCTTCAAAAATGTAGGGCCGGTTGTCAAAATTAAATTCTATCTCCAGCGAACGGTCTAAAGTATGAAACAACACCACTTCATGTTTATTAAATTTAAGATGTTGCAAAGCCGAAAATAATTCATCCTGCGAACCTT
>CAYHCM010000081.1:0-7969 GCA_964355045.1 uncultured Chitinophaga sp.
ATCAATTCGATACTTGCCAATACATAAAAAATAAAAATAACCAACGGAACTACCAGAAAACCAAGGCTACCGCCATATGCAAAAGGCATGAGCATGGTGTAAAAAAATAGAAATTTTTTTAGAAATGCACTGTATGAAAATGGTATAGGTGTTTTTTTAATCCGTTCGCAGGCTCCACATATATCCGTCCACTGTTGCCAGTCGGTATTTAAAATAATCATATGGCCTTCATTCAAAATCCCTTCTTTGTGAAGTTCACTTATTTTTAGCCAGACCTTTTTAGCAATAGCATTTGGCAAATGTCTGGTTCCTTCCTTTATTACCAAATATTCCATGCTGCTTAATATTTCATCGTGTTCCTGAAGATGTTTGCGTAGCGAAACCGCATAAAGTGGAATAGTTGTTTTAAAAAAATCAATTTCCGGTTCAGGCAATGAGGTTTTTAATTTAATTGCAAAATTCCTCGAACTATTAACCAATGCTCCCCAAAGTTTCCTTCCCTCCCACCAGCGTTCATAGGCCGTATTTGTTCTAAAAACCAATAATAATGAAATGACAAACCCCAGTACCGAATACATTACTGATAAACCGGCCATTTTACTTTGAGGAGTTATTTTAAAAAAATAGAGTAAAACAAAAACAACAAAAGATGAATACACTGCCAGCAATAGCATTAAAGGGAGCAATTGTCTGAAAGTTTCAGCCTTATGAACTCTGAAAATAAAGGAAAACCAATGCTTGGGATTATAGGAAATCATGCGGCAAAATTAACAGGAGAAAACCGTAAGTCGGCAAAGATGCCAAAATTTGAAGATCAATCAGAATCAAATCTCCAAATTATCTAATTTTCAAATTGTATTTTCGCAGAAATAATTTTTAATAAAAAATAAATGGCAACTACAGCAGATATTTCAGTAGGAATGTTTATCAGATACAATAATGAATTGTGTCAGGTTATCGAATGGCAGCACCGAACCCCGGGAAATTTAAGAGCGTTTTATCAATGTAAAATGCGAAATGTAAAAAACGGAAAAAACCTTGAAAACCGTTTCCGAAGCGGCGAAGAAATAGAAACCGTAAGGGTGGATGTAAAAGAAATGCAGTATTTGTATAAAGAAGGAAATGCGCTGGTTTGTATGGATAATGAAACCTACGATCAGGTAAATGTGTCGGCCATTATGTTTGGCAATGCCGAAAAATTTATGAAAGAAGGGATGAATGTAATGGTGCAGTTTGAAGGTGAAGAACCTATTGGCGGACAAGCCCCATTGAACGTAGAACTTGAAATTACCTATACAGAACCGGGTGTAAGAGGCGATACTGCCACCAACACCGGAAAGCCCGCCACCCTTGAAACCGGAGCCGAAATTCGGGTTCCGCTTTTTTGCGAAATTGGTGAAAAAATAAGGGTTAATACCATAAGTGGTGACTATGTTGAACGGGTAAAAAAGTGATTTTAGATTTACGATTTTAGATTTGACAACTTTTAAAAAGTTGTCAAATCTTTTCAAACTGAAAATATGTTAGAAACTGAAAATAATTTTCTTGGTATTACCGAACCTGAATTATTCCAATACAATTCTTCAAAAGTTGTAATCCAATCAGCCCCATACGAATTTACATCTTCTTACTTAGCCGGCTCTGACAAAGGCCCTGAAGCAATTATTAAGGCATCGCATTTTGTTGAATTTTATGATGAAGAATTAGATCAGGAAACCTATAAAAAAACAGGAATTGCTACTTTGGAACCTTTAAATTTTAATGGGAAAGTAGATGCTGAAGCTATTGAACTTATTGAAAAAGCAACGTCTGAAAATATACATAATGAAAAATTTGTGATAAGCCTTGGGGCCGAGCATACTGTTACGCTTGGTTTTTTTAAATCACATTTAAAAAAATACCCAGGAATCGGAATTTTGCAAATTGATGCCCATTCGGATTTACGCCAAAGTTATAATGACAATCCTTATAGCCATGCCTCAGTAATGGCCCGAATCCATGATTTGGGGGTAAATATTTTTCAAATTGGGATAAGGGCACAATGCAAAGACGAAGCGGAATTAATAAAATTTTCTCCAATAATTAATACTTGGTATGCCCATCAAATAGCTGCCAACCCTTATTGGCAGGATGAAGTAATAGCTGCCCTGCCTGAAAAAATTTACCTCACCATTGATGCTGATGGGTTTGATCCATCTGTTATGCCTGCCGTTGGTACTGCTGAACCGGGCGGCTTAATGTGGTTTGAAACCTTGCAATTTTTAAAAAAAGTGTGTATCCATAAAGAAGTGGTTGGTTTTGATATTGTAGAATGTGCCCCTAAGGAAGGGGAAATTTTAACACAATTCAATTTAGCCAAATTGCTTTATAAAATATTAGGATACTGTACGCTGAACACTAAATTTGCCAATCAATATTGCATCGAAAAATAATGCGTGTTTATTTAGATAATGCGGCCACAACCCCATTACACCCTGAAGTAATTTTGGCCATGACAGATGTGCTGACCAATTGCTATGGAAATCCAAGCGCCCAACATTCCATTGGACGAAATGCAAAAGGCATTATGGAAATGGCTCGTCGAAAAATTGCCGAACTAATAAACGCCAAACCATCTGAAATTTTGTTTACCTCAGGCGGAACCGAAGCCGACAATATTGTTATACGGGGTGCCGTTAATGATTTGGGAATAAAACACATCATAACTTCGCCTATAGAACACCTTGCCGTTCTAAACACCGTTGAAGAAATGCATCAAAAAGGATTGGCAGAAATGCATTTGGTTGAAATTAATGATCAAGGTGAAATTAACCTGAATCATTTAGAGCAATTAGCATCAGAATTTCCCGGTAGCCTTATTACATTGATGCATGCCAATAATGAAATTGGCACTCTGGTTGATTTAAAAAAAGTATCGGCTATTGCCAAAAAACACCGGTGTATTTTTCACTCCGATACAGTTCAAACTATAGGGCATTACAAAATTGATGTTCATGAGCTTGGCCTCGATTTTTTAGCCTGTTCGGCTCATAAATTCAATGGCCCCAAGGGCTCAGGGTTTTTATATATTAAAAATACCTATAAATTAAAATCAATAATGACCGGTGGCGGACAGGAAAAAAATATGAGGGCCGGTACCGAAAATTTATATGGCATTGTTGGATTGGCTAAGGCTTTGGAAATTTCAGCTTGCTTAATTCCTGAAGAACATACACGTTTGCAATCTCTTAAAACATTAATGAGAAACCTTATTACCACCGAAATTGCCGGAGCAGGATTTAACGGGCCTTCCGATAACACTAAATGCCTTTATAAAATTCTTAATGTGAGCCTTCCGCCAAACCCTACCGGCGAAATGTTACTTTTTAAATTAGATATTGAAGGCGTTTGTGCCAGTGGCGGTTCGGCGTGCAGCAGCGGCGCAAGCAAAGGCAGCCATGTGTTGGCAGCCATACATCATCCCGATGAACGAACGGGAGTTCGATTTTCTTTTGGTAAATTTACTACAGAGGATGAGATAAGGTTTGCCGTTGAAAAATTGAAAAAAGTGATGTTTGAATAGGCTTAATTCTTTTAAAAATTTTGAAAATTTAGTTATGCAAAATGCGTTATGCATTTTGCATAATTATTTATAACAAAATCAAGAAGGTGATTTATCTCAGATTCCTTTACTACAAGAGGTTAACGTGTTCCACATTAATTTTACATCATCTAAAAAAAATGAAAATAATGTGATTAAAACGTTTAAAACTGAATAAATACATCTCATTTATTATTATAGAAAACAGAAAAACAGAATTAATTCATCATGTTTTCCCAATAAAATCTTGAAACAATTTCTAAATAATTGAAAATTGTCAGAATCTAAATTTCAATGATAGGTGAAGAAAAAAAGTATTATTCCTGAAAAAAATCAATCTTCAATGGTCTCCCCTGCCTTTACAGCTTTGGGTTTAATTCCTTCCATTAAATTCATCAGTTCCTCTTGTTTTATAAATCCGCCCCGGGTGGTATTGGCAAACACAATAATGCATTTATCCTTATTTTTCCAACGGATAAAATAAGCCTTAAACCCTTGCCACCAGCCATTATGATAAATTATAGTGTCGTGATTATCGTAATAACGAATACGCCACCCATAGCCATAATAATCTTTGGTAGGACGGCATGGAGTATGAGGCGTACAAGCGTTATTTAATGTAGAAGGAGAAATTAATAAATTTTTGCGAAGCGCCTGATCAAATTTTAACATATCAAATACCGTGGTGTAAACGCCTTTATCGCCCATGGTTCCGTTTTGATAATTGAATGGTATAATATTTTTGGAGCCATTGTGCCCCTGTACTGCTTGGTTTTTAAGCGTCATTTTAGGGGTAAAAATATAAGAATTATTCATTCCTATTATTTTAAAAACCGAATCTTCCATATATCTTTCAAAAGGTAATTCTGTTAATTTTTCTATTATCAAAGCCAATACTACATAGTTTGTATTGCTGTATTTATACCGTGAGTCGGGCCTGAATTCTAACTTGGGTCGGTAGCGTTTCAGCATCCATAAAACATCGTTGTTGGTTAAGTGACGGTACTTGGTTTTACAATAGGTTTCAGAAAAATACATATAATTAGGCAACCCGCTTTTATGCGATAATAATTGAGCTATGGTTAATTGTTTGTATGGAAATCCGTCCAATATCTTAAATACCAATGTGCTTAAATTCAGTTTTCGTTGGTCAATAAGGCTAAGCACAGTATAGGCAGTTAACGTTTTAGAAACTGAAGCAATTTGAAATGGAAGTTCAGGGTTTAGTTTTGTTTTTAATTTTCCGTTGGCATAGCCATAGGTATTGGTATAATATTTTCCGCTGTCATAAAATAATATGGCCCCGCTAAACTGACCTAAATTATAGCGATTAATAAAAAAAGTATTAATTACCCTTGTCTTTTCGATACTAAAGCTTGAATCAAAAATATAAACGGGAGGGATAGATGGCTTGATAAAATTAAGTGTTGATTTTTTTTCGGAACTGGTATTGGAGCAGTAAATGCCTGAAACCAGAACCACAAGAACTATAATAAATTTGTTAAGATGAATCAACTATGAGGATTAAATTAGTTAGTGCAAAGAAACGCCTATTTGATTTTTAATAAGCAAAACTTAGCAATTACATAACCCCAAATTATTAACACATCTTTTTTATTATTATAGGGTGCGAGATTCTGAGATAGAAAATTACTTTCTTTTCAAAATTTGGTGTACTAAAAGGGATAAAACAAAGAATATCCTGCCGACATAAACATCAGATTATTAAGCACTGCTTCATTTCTTTTAATACCTCCTAAGTCGAGTCCTATTCTGAAATTTAGTGCCTGTTTTATTTTATTATGTTCATTCGAAAAATGAGGCAAAATAACTTTTGTTTCTACAAAAAGGCTAAACTTTATTAAATCTCCAAACGAACTTTCATTTACCAAATTTGTCGAATTTAAACGATATCGCTTCTGATTGTGTAATACAGAAATTAAGGCTCCACTTCCCGAATAAATATCAACATTCCCGATTTTCCCTTTATTGAATAAGGTATAATTAAGCGTTGTAAAATCTTCGCTCATATATTTCTGAACTGAGGAATCAAGGTATTTGAATGTATTACCTTGATAACTTAATCCAAAATGGTGTATCCTTTTTTTTGTTTCCCTTTCATAAAATAATTCAAGGTTCATGCTCATTTGAGTATTTCCATGATAGTCGAATGGCTTATCAGTACCTTGAAACGTATTGGAAATTGGTATGTAAAAGTGAAAACCCAGGTTGTTTTGGGCATTTACATATTTAAAAGAAATGAGTAGCAGGACGATTAGAGCTATTTTTTTCATAATAATTATTAATTTATGAATACAAATATATTATAAATTCGCTTATTGAAATTCTCACATACAAAGGCATTAATATTTATTTTTATTCTAAGTATCGGCATCGGTTTAAAGGCCTTTGCCCAATCTACTTATCACATTTATTTAACCGATAAAAAAGGAACCGAATACAATCCTTACACGTATCTTCACCCTAAAGCTATTGAAAGAAGAATAATTAACGGACTTGACCTTTGCGATAGCTCTGATTTTCCAATAAATGATAATTATTTTAATGCCATTTCACAGCTCGCCGATTCTGTTAAAGGTATGAGCCGATGGCTTAATGTGGTGTTTATTTATGTGTCAGAGCAAAATATTAAAAAAATAAAAAACCTTCCTTATGTGAGTCGGGTAGAAGTTTCAGCCAAATCTGTTAAAAATCCGGTTTGTAATTATAAAACCGAAACTAATTTTGACACCTTACTTACAAAAAAACAAAAATTTCTTTTGGCTTCGCAATTGGACCGAATGAATGGAAAAATTTTAAAAGCCAATAATTTGGATGGAAATGGGGTAAGAATTGCCATTCTTGATGCCGGTTTCAGAACCTATACAGAAAATCCGGCGTTCGAAAATATCCGGATTCGCAAAGGGATAATTGCTACTTATGATTTTGTAAAAAACAGAACTAACGCCAATTCAGGAATGACGCATGGAACCAATGTGTTTTCGTGTATTGGTGGTCAAATTGGTAATTATCAAATCGGTTTGGCCACAGGTGCTGAGTTTTTATTGGCCCGGACAGAAAGTTTTACCGAATTTTTTAATGAAGAAGAAAACTGGCTTTTGGCAGCCGAATGGGCTGATAAAAACGGAGTGGATATTATTAACAGCTCTTTAGGATACACCACACAGCGCTATTTGCCCGAAAATATGGATGGCAAAACTGCGTTTATAAGCCGTGCTGCCCAATTAGCGGTGGATAAAGGAATATTGGTGGTAAGTTCGGCGGGGAATGAGGGATCGGGAAAATGGAAACGGGTGGCCGCACCGGGCGATGCAGCCGGTGTATTGACTGTTGGAGGAATTGATCCATACACAGGAATTCATAGCGATTTTAGTTCATTTGGGCCATCCTGGGATAAACGACTAAAACCGGAAGTGTGTGCTTATGGCATTGCCTTGGTAGCAGGTATTTCCGGACTTCATATTTCCGAAGGTACTTCCTTTTCTTCCCCGTTTGTAACCGGCTTTGCAGCTTGTTTAAAACAGCGATACCCCACTCTTAGAAACGCCAAAATAAAAGAACTTATCTGTAGTTCGGGCGATTTATATCCTTACTATGATTATGCTCACGGCTATGGAGTTCCACAGCCTGCTTTTTTATTAAATGATACTTTTGAAATAAAACCTACACTTTCAATAGTTGAAGACGAATATGAGGTAACCTTAAAACCAATTGGATGGGATACAGCCTTAAATGGAAGCAAATTAATATTGAATGATTCTTCCATTACCAATACCTTGGTTGATAAGATGGATTCAACATTTACGGATTCTATATTGGTTTATGATAAGCTTTCATTTAAACCGCCAAAATGGTATAACGGATGTAAAACCTCCGTTCCCGATTATCTTTTTTACCATATAAAAAATAAAAAAGGCTACCTTGATAAATATTATGTTTTAGATATGAAAGATGAAGAAAATAAATCGGTTTCAATCAGTAAGGAAATTGCCGAGAAACCATTTTCCATTGGCATTTTTTATAAAGGATATCATAAAGAAATAATAATAAGCGAATGAGATGTAGCTATATATTACTGATGCTTTTAGCCTTTTCACTTGAAGGGTTGTCACAAAAATATTTACTGGATGAGGATGTAAATAAGGATACTATTTTGCCAGAAGTGGGGTATAAACGAAAATTTGATATTACCAATTATTTAGGATATGGTTTTGTAGCAGGCCCATATACCAATACACCGCCATCAAAAATCCAGAGTTTTGATTCATGGCAATTCAGAGAAGGATTTTGGCTTAGAATGAAACTTAATAAATGGTATGCCCTGGGCACGTATCTTGAATATGCAAGAGATGCCTATCGCCTTAAAAC
>CAYHCM010000081.1:8069-16632 GCA_964355045.1 uncultured Chitinophaga sp.
AGGATTATGATTTGCCAAAACTTATGATAGGAATTTTGGTTGATTATAATTAGTGAAAATTATTTCTGATAAGCAGGAATCAATACAACCAAACAGATTATAATTACCAAATAAATTTTGTAGATATTATGGATAATTTCAGCATTTCGTTCACTTTCGTGTCTGTATAATTTTATATAAATAAAAATATTAAGGATAAACGTTAGCGTTAATAATATTCCTCCTAAAAGAAAAAGATTATACCAATTTAATAAAACAATCAAGGGTAATAAGGCAATGAAATTAATTATCAAAATACCAAGCGTTGATTTTTGTTTGCCAAGCCAGTTAGCGACGGTGCCATAGCCAAAAATAGTATTACCCTTGTAGGCCTCAATTCCTTTTAAAATTTCACGTGAAAAAATTATAAGCATGGCAAAACATCCGTAAATAAATAAAGGTAGCGTAATGTATTTATAAAAAATACCAATGCTAAAAAAGGAGGTAACCGAAAGAAGAGAAGCGGTAATTTCACGAACAAAAGGAATCTTTTGAAACTTGTGTGAGTAAGCCCATAATGCCAAAGCAAACAATAAATAAAAAATAAAAATTCGCCAGGAAGCAGCTAAAGCTATTGCCAATCCTAAGGTATTGAAAAGAAAATAACAATTTAAACAAAACCAGCGGCTTACTACCCTGCCAAAAAGTGTTTTTTGAGGCCTGTTTATTAAATCTTTTTCGAGATCATAAAAACTATTGATAATATAACCTCCGGCAATAATAAACGCCGAAGCAAACGTCATCAAATGCAGCTTGGGGTTGCTTAAAATTTCAAAATACGTTTTAGTTGGATTTAGAATAAAAACGGCTGCCAGATATTGGGCAAAAATAGTAAGTAAGATATTTAACCACCTAACAATTGACAGAAGTGCAAAAACCTTAATTAGGATTAACCGTTTTTCACGCTTTGATAAAGTCACGTTTTTTTAAAAAGTATAAATTACTTCAGGATTATAGGCTTTTAGCAGAGGTAATGCTTTTTCAAAATCGGGTGCAAAACCCAATATAAAGCCACCACCACCCGATCCGCAAAGTTTAAGATAATAGGTATTGGTATCTATTCCATCCTTCCATAGTTTATGAAACGATTTTGGAATCATCGGTTTGAAATGTTCCAAAACCACATTTGAAAGTTTTTTAAGATTATTGAACAACGGAGTAAAATCGTGTTTTAAAAAAGCATTAATACACTCGTCGTTATACTTTTTAAACTGTTCTGAAATTACTTTTCTAAAACCCTCGTTCTTCATTTTTTCCAAAAAGATATTGACCATGGGTTGAGTTACCTTAGGGCTTCCGCTATCCAATAAAAAAATAGCACCTTTTCCATCAGCATTTTGCGAAGGGATACCAATGGTATCCACATCGGTTTTTGATTTGATAAGAACCGGAAGATTAAGGTAGCAAATCAATGGGTCGAGCCCGCTGCTGCGGCCATGAAAATAACTTTCCATTTGGCCAAACCAGTTTTTCAATTTTAAAATATCGTCCTTGATAATATTTTTTTCAGGTTCAATTTTATTAAGGGCATACTGATCGTAAATAGCCGCAACCAAAGCGCCGCTACTACCTACCCCAAAGCCTTGCGGAATGCTGCTATCAAAGGTTAATCCTTTATCAATATCCTCTTTAAATCTTGTAAGATTGAGCTGAGGAAACAAATTGGTTTCCGATTTTTTAGAAACCAAATAATCATAAAACCGTTTCAGTGAAGCATTGGATTCGGTTTCATCTTTGGCTGAAAGATTGGATAAAACCAGGGTACCTTTATAAAAATTGAAAGGAATGGAAAGCCCCATTGAATCCTGAATAATGCCGTACTCACCGAACAATAATATTTTGGCATAAAACAAAGGATTTTTTAACATGTCATTTATTTGGGTCAAAGGTAATTTTTTAATTTTAAATTTACGATTTTTGATTTACAATTTGACGAAGTGTATTAAATTTCTGACACACCTTATTTTTAGCAGCTATGGCAAATAAAATTTGTGTTTTTAACTTAAAGCTTTAATTTTGTTGCAGTAAACACCTAAAATAATTATGATAGTTGCTGAATTAAAGTTATTCGAACTTCTAAAAGCCAGAATTGGTGAAAAAGAAGCAGAGGCTTTTGTAGAAATCCTTGAGAAAAAGGTGGATTCGAAATTTGATGAAGCTAAAAACACCTTAGCCACTAAAGAAGATATTATGAACTTAAAAATAGAAATGGAGCGGGGATTTAAAGACCAATTAAAATGGATAATAATTTTAATGTTTGGTTTTGCCTTTATTATTATTGCCTTAATAAAATTTGTATAAACACTCTGCAGCCTTGGCATCGCAAATGGCTATATCATCTGCTCCGGCCCGTTTCCAACAAAGTCGTGTATGTAATAATTATTGGCACAAAATCTGGTCAAATCCTTCATAATAAAAAGGTGAACTTTTGCTTTTTCGGCGGCTGGATATAATAAATGTACATTGGCTCCGGCATCCAATGTTATGGCCACATTCAATCCCGTTTGTTTTCTGTGTTCCCATACTTTTTGAATAATTGCAAGAGTATTGGGTTGCATTAATATATAAGGAGGATTACCGGTCATCATAATGGCGTGAAGCATCATTGCCTCCTTTTCTACAATTTGTGTAAAAATATTTATATCGCCATTAATAAGAGCATTTTTTAATATTCCTAAATTTTTAGAGGTTTCCTGATGACGAACCCTGCCAAACGGATTATTATTAATTAAGGCATGTCCTTCCGTACTCGAAATTTCTTTTTTGCCTTCATCAACAATAAGTATGGTATCGCAATAAGTTTTAAAAATTTTATGAACGTCCTCTACCTTAATTGCATATTCATCGCTGCTTCCAGGATATATATCTGAATGTCCCCATACGGCCATAGGCCCTAAAACTGAACGGCTTGCACTGCCGCTGCCAAGCCGGGCAACTGTGGAGGCTTTCTGAAAAAACTGATCTTCCGGTAATGAATTTCCAATTTCTTTTTCCATGCTGCACAGGCAGAGTGACAAAGCACCAAACCCCGAAGCTGATGATGCAATACCGCTGGAATGAGGAAATGTATTGGTTGTATTTATTTCTAATAAATAATCGGGTAAAAAAGGAAAAAGGTGTTCAATGCTATTAAAAAAAGTTTCAAGTTTTGGCTCAAATGAAGGCATTGGCAGGCCATCAAAGGCAAATGAAATTAACAATGTTCCATCATTTTCCTTTGGTTCAAAACTAAGGGTGGTAATTGTATGGCAATTGTTAAGTGTAAAACTGATAGAAGGATTGGCAGGGAGTTGATTTCCTTTTTTACCCCAATACTTAATAAGGGCAATATTCGACGGGCATTTCCAGGTTATGCTTGGCACGGCACAAAATTAAGATTTTTGTTGGCATTACAGAGTATCCTGAGTTAATTTGAATTGGTTTAAAGAAACAAATAACCGGTTAATTTTTTTTTAGGTGCTATTTTAACAAAGACACTCACAAAAGAGGTTAGCTTTTTTCAAATAAGATAATAAACGGTTTACAATTTTGTATCAAAAAACCATTTCCAAAAAATGATACACCCCTGTTTATAGTGTAAATATCACTTCGTTAATTTGTTTTAATTTGGCTGTTCAAATTGGTTCATTTATTTTGGGGGTAATTGTAAGGTTGAAGGCAATAATAAAATCGCTAATTCTGTTAATAAAAGAGATGCGATGGCGTAGTACTTTTTTTAATACGTATCAGATTTTAAAAACCTGCTGGGTTGTATTATTATTCAATTTTATTGGGTATTTTATGCTAGCCCAATTGCAGCAGGGACAGGATGTGTTAAGGGCTCTGGGTTTCAGTAAGTATGGCAATATCAATAATTCAAGGCATACCATCATGGTATGTTTTATGCTTGTTTACTGGGGCTGGCAAAACTGGCGTTCGGCCCGTATCATCACACATTTCAAGTCATTCAATTTTTCTGAATTATACAAATCGTACGCCCTTCGCACGTTGGTAATTATTCCGCGAATATTTTCGTTATTACCATTTCTTATTATCTCATATGGCACCTATTTGGCAAATGAAAGTTTTAATCCACTCATATTTCTGTATTTAATGCTCGGATTTTGGCTTTATGTTTTTTTAATATACCGCCGAAAACTCATGGTGTATTTAATGACCATGAATTTGCCAATCCGATTTTTATTAGATTATATACCTGTAAAAAATGATGCATATCCTGTAGCATTTATTCTTACCAAGCAACGTTGGTGGATACTTCAGAGAATAATTATTCTTACAAGTATCTTTTTTATGGTTTTATTATTCCCAATAAGTTTTTCACAATATGTTGGAGCCTGTGGTATAGTGATTATGGCACTTAGCAGTTGGCTTGTTTTTTTCACCTTATTATCGTTATCTGAGCAGCGTTTTAAAATCCCATTTGCATTTTTATTTTTTTTGAGTTGGCTTGGGTTTAGTTTTTTAAATAATAACCATGAAATTAGAGTATTAAAAAAAGGGACTCCCGATAAAAGGCTTTATTTGGATACCTATATAAATCAATGGTTGCAAAGCAAAAATTATTACGAAGATACAGTTAAAGTGTTTTTGGTGGCATGCGAAGGAGGTGGAATAAGAGCGGCATATTGGTCGAACGAAGTTTTAAGCGAATTATCTCAGAGTGACCCAACATTTAAAAATAATATTTTGGCATACAGCAGTGTTTCAGGAGGAACATTGGGTGCTGTGGCGTTTAATCTTTCGGGCAAGTGCACTTCCAATGGGGTGGAAGCAAGACATATTGTAAGAGATTTTTTAAAAAACGATTTTCTTTCGCCGGTTATGGGATATGCATTATTTCCCGATGCCTTTCAGCGATTTTTACCATTCCCTATAAAACTATTCGACAGAGCAACTATTCTTGAAAAAACCTGGGAAGATAGCTGGGACAGGAGTTGTAAGGATAATCCCGGATTGTTTAAAACCGGGTTTTTAGAAAACGACTTTACGGGAATAGATAAACAAGGGCCATTAATTTTTATGAATGCCACCCATATTGAAACCGGTAAGCGGGTATTGATTAGCCCAGTTAAATTTGGCGACCAACAGTTTTATGAAACAACAGATTTGTTAAGCCTCATTGATAAGGACATTCCTTTAAGTTCGGCTGCTTTGCTAAGCGCACGGTTTCCGTATCTTACGCCGGCTGGTTTAATATATGATAAAGATAATGTAAAATGGGGACATGTAGGCGATGGCGGATATTATGAAAATCTTGGTATTTCTACCTTGCTCGAAGTTTACACACGACTTCGTGCTATATCCGAACTTAAAAATATTCCTATCAAAGTTTCCTTTATTTTTATACGAAATACCAAGGATTTCAGCAAAACAGAACCACTTGGCAGTTTGTATGAAATGATGGCTCCAATTGAAGCCTATCTTAATGTTTGGTATAAAAGTGGGGGGTATAATTTAAATATGATTAAAAATATCTCGTTAAAAACCGATGATAAAATTTTGAATTTTTCACTTCCCCGGTTTGAGAACGATATAATACCTTTGGGCTGGAGTTTATCTAAGCAAGCTACCGATTATATTGACAGTCAGGTGGAGCATGTAGTGGATGCGGAATTAAAAAAGAAATAAAATAACTTTACAATTTATGAAACTCAATAAATTGATTATATACAGTCTTTGCCTGATGTTTATTGGTCCGGCAGAGGTTAGTTGCCGTGCCAAACCATGTCCGAGCTATTTGGAAGACACCCCAAAAAAAAAGCGTTTTTTTAAACGCCATAAAAAGAATACCAAAAACGGGCTGTTTAGCAGGAAGCAGCGTAGGTACTATTGAGGCCTTTTTAAAAATAGGCTTCTTTTGTCCATAAAATTAAGCGCATCTTAAAAATTACTCTCTGCCCATTCAAAACCAATAAAAATGGCTGTATATTTGTTAAACAATTGGAACACTAAAATAATAGAGGAGAATGGAAGCAAAATTTTCGCCGAATGTAAAAGAAGTCATACAGTATAGCCGTGAAGAAGCTATAAGACTGGGACATGGATATATTGGAACTGAGCATATTTTATTAGGAGTATTGAGGCTGGGAGAGGGTAAGGCTCTTGTACACTTACGTGCTTTGGGTATTGATTTTTTAAGGCTTAAAAAAAGCGTTGAAGATAATATACGCGATACCGCCACCCGCCCAACTAATCTTGGTAATATACCTCTGACCAAACAAGCCGAAAAAGCTTTAAAGGTAACATATCTTGAGGCTAAAATTTTTAAGTCGGATATTATTGGAACCGAACATTTATTATTATCCATATTACGGGATGAAGATAATATAGCTTCGCAAATATTAACTCAGTTTGGAGTTAATTATGACATATTTAAACATGCCATCGAAGAAAACCTGACAGAATTGCCACCACATGATCGTGACCTTCCCGAAATAAGAGATGATTTTCCTACGGATACACCCGATGATTTGTTTGGTGAAAGAAGGCCAAACGACCCTAAAAAAAACAATCCAAAAAGCAAAACACCGGTGCTCGATAATTTCGGAAGAGACCTTACAAAATTAGCCGAGGATGATAAATTAGACCCAATCATAGGTCGTGAAAAAGAAATAGAACGGGTTTCACAAATTTTATCACGTCGTAAAAAGAACAATCCTGTGCTTATAGGTGAGCCCGGAGTTGGTAAAACAGCCATAGCCGAAGGTTTGGCTTTGCGAATTATTCAACGAAAAGTTTCCAGGATATTATTTGATAAACGGGTGGTAACGCTCGATTTGGCTTCATTGGTGGCCGGTACCAAATACCGCGGACAATTTGAAGAACGTATGAAAGCTGTGATGAATGAACTTGAAAAATCACGCGATGTAATTTTATTTATAGATGAAATACATACCATTGTTGGGGCAGGTGGAGCCTCGGGTTCATTAGATGCTTCCAATATGTTTAAGCCGGCTTTGGCCCGCGGCGAAATTCAATGTATTGGCGCTACCACTTTAGACGAATACCGACAGTATATTGAAAAAGACGGTGCTTTGGAACGTCGTTTTCAGCCGGTATTGGTAGAACCTGCATCCCCAGAAGAAACTATACAGATACTTCAAAATATTAAAGACAAATACGAAGACCATCATTCTGTAACCTATACCGATGCTGCCTTAGAAGCAGCGGTAAAACTGAGTGTTCGTTTTATAAGCGACCGGTATTTACCCGATAAAGCTATTGACGTAATGGATGAAGCGGGAGCCCGGGTTCATTTAAGCAATATTGTGGTGCCGAGCGATATTATAGAGTTGGAAAAGAAAATTGAGGAAATAAAAGAGGAAAAAAACAGGGTTGTAAAAAGCCAGCGATACGAGGAAGCAGCACGATTGCGCGATAAGGAAAAATCGTTGCTGGAACAATTGGATATTGCCAAAGTGCGCTGGGAGGAAGAAACAAAATCGCAACGCTACGTGGTAAGCGAAGAAAGTATAGCAGAAGTAATAGCCATGATGACCGGGGTGCCGACCAAACGCATATCTCAAAATGAGGGCACTAAGTTATTAAGCATGTCCGAGGACATTCAAAAGCAAGTAGTAGGGCAAAATGAGGCTGTTATAAAATTATCAAAAGCCATACAACGAACCCGCGCCGGACTTAAAGACCCAAACAGACCTATAGGTTCCTTTATATTTTTGGGTCCCACCGGAGTAGGAAAAACAGAATTGGCCAAATCATTAGCACGCTATTTATTCGATTCGGTTGACTCGCTTATACGAATAGATATGAGTGAGTTTATGGAAAAATTTGCGGTGAGTCGTTTGGTAGGAGCACCTCCGGGATACATAGGATATGAAGAAGGAGGGATGCTTACCGAAAAAGTGAGGCGCAAACCATACAGTGTTATTTTATTTGATGAAATAGAAAAAGCCCATCCGGACGTATTTAATATTTTATTGCAAGTGTTGGATGAAGGCTATATCACCGACAGCCTGGGACGAAAAATAGATTTTAGAAATACAATTATTATTATGACTTCCAATATTGGTTCACGTCAGTTGAAAGATTTTGGTTCAGGAGTCGGTTTTGGAACGGCAGCCAAATCACTCTCAAACGAAACCCATATGAAAAGCGTGATTGAAAATGCCTTGAAACGCTTTTTCTCACCCGAGTTTTTGAACCGTATTGATGATGTGATTGTATTTAATCATCTTGAAAAAGAGAGCATCGAAAAAATACTTGATTTGGGTATTGATAAATTGGTAAAACGTATAGAAGGGGTTGGATTTAAAGTGACCCTAAAACCTGCCGCCAAAGATTTTTTGGTAGAGAAAGGATATGACCGGGAGTTTGGAGCAAGGCCATTGGCTCGTGCCATTCAAAAATATTTGGAAGACCCTATAGCTGAGGAAATATTAAAAGCCGGAATAGCCAATGGCGATACTTTGGAAGTGGACCTGGATAAAAAAGACGGAGTTTTGAAATTTAAAAATACAAAAGCGAAAAAGGTAAAGGCTACGGAAGAGTAGTTTTTATTTTTCCT
>CAYHCM010000082.1:0-16604 GCA_964355045.1 uncultured Chitinophaga sp.
TTTATATTTCATATCTTCAATTTTCAGAATCAGGATTTTCAGTCACAATAATAATGAATACTTGGGGAGATGCGTAATTTTTGAAATTGGAGGGAAAATACTTGGAATGATTTTTAATATTGGGTAATAAAAAAATTATGTGTTCTTTGTGGGGATGAAAGGTGATTTGTTGTCCCAAGCCAGCCTATGAGTGTTTGATTGGAGAGATGGAGTTGCTCCAATTTAATAGCTATAGCCAATGGTAGAGCAAAAATTACGAGCTTAGACATCCTATTCCCTTGCATTGAAAAAATAAAATTATCGCCGCATATTTGCGGTAATTAATTCGTATATTTACCGCACACAATTATTAGGTAATGGCAAAATACATTTACGAGTACAAAAACTGGACAGATTTTTCGTGGCAGGATAAAGCCATAAATGTCGTATTTGGTGAGGTGCGGCTTATGCAAGGTAAAATGATAGGGCAGATGAACACGTTGGGCTTTTTTGCTAAAGAAGAAGCCACGCTAACTGCCTTAACGTTAGACGTAGTAAAATCATCAGAAATTGAAGGTGAACTACTCAATTATGACCAAGTACGTTCGTCTATTGCAAGGCGTTTGGGAATAAACACCGCAGGACTTGTATCGAGCAGCCGCCACATTGAAGGCGTTGTAGAAATGATGCTGGATGCTACCCAACGATACACCTTACCGTTAACCGAAACACGTTTGTTTGGTTGGCACGCAGCACTATTCCCTACCGGGTTCAGCGGACCTTACTTAATAGAAGTAGGACGATACCGAACTGGTGAAATGCAAATTTTTTCGGGCGCTATGGGCAAAGAAAAAGTGCATTATGAAGCCGTAAAGCCCGAATTAGTAAAAACGGAAATGGACAAGTTTTTGGATTGGTTCAATAACGAAAACTCCCTTGACCCTGTTTTGAAAGCTGCCATAGCACATTTTTGGTTTATCATCATTCACCCCTTTGATGACGGAAACGGCAGAATCGGAAGAGCCATTACTGACATGTTACTTGCTTGTGCCGAAGGCAGTGGAGATCGTTTTTATAGTATGTCTAGCCAAATATTAGCGGAACGCAAACTCTATTATGAAGTATTGCAAAAAGTGCAACATAGTTCTGGCGACATTACCGAATGGATCAACTGGTTTTTGAATTGTCTTAAAAATGCGATACTCTCCACCGAAAAAACCACACAGAAAATAGTGCGTAAAGCAGAGTTTTGGAAATTACACGAACACACATCCATCAACGAACGCCAACGCCTAATACTTAACAAACTCTTTGACGATTTTGAAGGAAAACTACAAACCTCAAAATGGGCTAAAATTGTCAAAACCTCTACCGACACAGCCTTACGGGATATAAAAGATTTAGTAGAAAAAGGCATCTTGAAACTAACTGACGAAGGAGGACGAAACGCAAACTATGAATTAGTAAACTTTAAATTAGAATAACCACAACTTGTAAAACATTATGATTGACACTCTAGGCGCAATGCATTTTGGTGGACGAGTAATGATAATTGATACCAAAGCAGCTTTAAAACTAATACATAAATATTTCCCATGATGAAAAGTAAATCAACAGAACTTGATGTGGACTTTATTGGAGGTCAAGGTCTCATGACAAAGGAAGAAGAAAAAGCGATAAGTGAATTTATAAAAACTCAAAAATTGCTTAGAGCTAAGAAACAAATTCGTATAAACCTGACAACCCATCGAAAAAAGACCATCGCTTAAATTGGTGGAAATTTATTTTGAATGATTTTTAATATTAGGCAATAAAAAAAATTATATGTTCTTTGCGGGGATGAAAGGTGATTTATGGCTCCACGCCAGCCAATGGGTGTTGGATTGGAGAAATTGAGTTGCAACAATTTAATAGATAGCTGTTAATTGCTTACCACCATTCATTTTTTGACATAAATTATTACATTTGAATACTTGTAAATTAATCGATTTAATGTGTAAGACCTTTGAATTCACCACTCAGAGTTTATATTGTCGAAAAAAATAAATTGAAATAAAATGAAATCTTTCGTACTTCTCTTGACATTATGTCTGGCGTGCCCTTCCACATTACTCGCTTACGAGTACTATATCGCTACATCTGATTTGAATGTAAGATCTGGGGCAGGGAAAACATATCCTGTATCATTTTCACTCAGAAAAGGTGACACTGTTGAACTTGTATCAGAAAACGGAAAATGGTATGAGATTAGATATTCAGACAAGGTTGGTTTTGCTTACTCAAAGTTTTTGAGCCGTTCATCCGACTCTGAAAATATGAGTTATGAATCCGACGAATCGTTCGGTTCAAAGGCAGGCATTTTAGCATTGTTATTAATAGGATTTGTTTGGATATTGCCACTATTAATTATTGTCAGTTCTTCTAAAACGACTTCGGGAGAAAAGATTGCTTGGCTGTTAGCGGTTTTATTTATTTCATGGCTGGCCTGGATTTTTTATGCTTTACTAGCTCCTATAAAACAAAGTGAAGAAGATTGAGTTATTTCCAAAACCGCCAACTCGACAAATAAAATAAAAAGGGAGCTAACACTGCATACCCAAAAGGCTCAGCTCGTCTTTCCGTAGAAAGTTTTGTAAATGTTTGGAGTTTCGTTTTCGATGGATAACTTTGTGGTTGGTGTTCCCCTTCTGGTATACCCATTCGTTAGCAGATATAAAAAAAAATACCAAAATGATAGATCCAAAATCTAATGAAGAACTTTTAAATGAAGCAAAAGCTTTGACTCCTGAAATTTACAAGGACATTGCGAAGCCTGCAATACAAGAATTAGGTAGTGTGACTGGACGGACAGTAAAAGCACTTTTATCACCCATACGTGTTATGTTATGGGGATGGGAACAAGTTGAAAAGGTTGTTGAAGAAGGGGTTAAAAAGCGGTTTGAAAAAATACCAGAAGAAAGACGAAAAATCCCTGAACCAGAAATAGCCGTACCACTTCTACAGGCTTTAACTTATACTGCACAAAATGAAACTTTAAGAGAGATGTATTTAAATCTGTTGGCTAATGCAATGGATAATGATAAAGAAAAAATTGTTCATCCTTCATTTGTTGAAATAATAAGGCAGATGAATAGTTTAGATGCCAAAGTGTTTGAATGCCTTTCACAAAATTCTAATTACCAATTAATCATTAACCCTACAATTGCAATTAAGGATAAAAAGAAGTTTTTTTCCAATGCCACTCCTGATTGGTATATTGGTTGGACAATTGAAGGATTTAATGAATTCGATGTATCTGCTAGTTTAGTTAGACTTAGTAAATTTGGATTAATTGAGCTTATGTTTGATAGAACTGCCGGAACGGAAGGCTATAATACTCTGGAAAACTCTGACTTTTTAAAATCAAGATTAAAAACCTTTAGAGACGCAAATCAAAAGTTGGAATTAGAAATCAACTCAACAAAAAGTATTACTTATGTTAATGAATATGGAATGCAGTTTAAATCAGCTTGTCAATGAAACATTTACTAACAGAAGATAGGCTGATAGCTAATTTATCGTTTGGGAAAGTTTGGAGTTCCAAGTACATTTGTCAAAAGGTAAAGTTTGTTGGCTCCGAAACCGACATCAAATATATCCGCAACTGTCAGACTGTTTAAAAACGAAGGAAACCGTAATCTTAATGGACAACTATATTGACAATCAGCGCCGACTAGAGATATATCATTACTTCGATGAAAATGGAATTAAAGGTTATCACATGGTTGCAGCCGGTTTTACTATTGATAAAGAGTTAGGGAAAATAGAGAAGAAGAGGCCTGAATTCCTTTTTGCCCCTAGAATAGGGAACTTTGGACTAACAGATCAAGAAGCAAATGAGATTATCTTGGATTACATATTTGATACAACAAATGTTCGATTGGACAATGTAAATAAGATTACTAATATGAGAAGCTTGAATCATAAGCCGTTTATTCTTCTTTTGAATGAGCATCAATATAACGATACAAAGTATTGTATTGCATTCGGTAAAATACCAGGATCAGTAATATTTAGAAGTAATGATAATATTGACTCCTTGGGATATATTGAAGAAGTTTTAGGGGATTTAGTATTTTCAAATTCAAAAATAACAGATTTGGGCAAATTGAAAAAAGTACAAGGTAACTTTTGGATATCTCAGTATTACTATACAAGTAAGTTGAAAAGTCTTTCGGAATTGAAATACGTTGGGCAAGATTTAGGTCTTAAATATACTGAAGTAACTGATTTAGGAAATTTAGAATATGTGGGAGGAAATTTAAATCTAAGGAACACCAATGTTATAAATTTTGGGAATTTAAAATTCATAGGTGATAACCTATTATTTCCAAGTCGGCTAAAAGAATCAATAAATTTAGATGGAATTAATATTAAGGGGAAAATCAGGTATTTCAAGGATAGTGAAATTCCATTTAAAGAAGTAGAAGTAGTAGGATAATATTTAACTGTATTTTAAAGCAGATAAAGGTGACGGCTGGTTTGTGGTTTATGAAAGTGTGTTCTTCCAAATAAATTTGTCGAGACTTGAAAGTTTTTTAGCTCTGAAGACACCTTCCAATTTATCCGCAACCATTATTAATCCAATCCCCCTATCTCTCCTGGAATCCTCTTCTACGTCTCCTCAAAAAACTTCCAAAATTTTTGTACCGAACTAATTTGAACTTTTTCATCAGGCGAATGGGCGCCACTGATATTAGCTCTAATTTTAACTTCTGTCTAAAATAATTTAAAGAATATATATCTTTGCATCATGGGGAAAAATTCTAAACTTATAGAAAAGATACTCAGAGGTAATTCAGACAATAATATTAAGTTCACAGATTTATGCAGACTTTTGTTAAAATTAGGATTTGAAGTAAGAATAAAAGGAAGTCACCACATTTTTTTCAAAAATGGTTTGCATGAAATTATTAACATCCAGGAGATCAATGGGCATTCAAAAGCGTATCAAATTAGGCAAATTAGAGAAATAATCATTAATAATAAATTAGAAATACATGGAGAAGATGAACCATAAATACGAGATTATAATATACTGGAGTGAACCAGATTTATTCTTTATAGCCGAGGTTCCTGAACTAGCGGGCTGCAAGTCGGATGGTAAAACATATCATGAGGCCATATCCAATGTTCAGGTAATTATTGATGAATGGCTTGAAACGGCTGAATTATTAGGAAGAAACATTCCTTCTCCACGGGGTAAACTGATGTATGCTTAGTAAATGAATAAGAGCGAGGTATATGCTAAGGGACTTGAAAGGCTTAGCTTATATTTTTATAAATTAGATT
This sequence comes from uncultured Chitinophaga sp., assembly GCA_964355045.1. Taxonomy (GTDB): domain Bacteria; phylum Bacteroidota; class Bacteroidia; order NS11-12g; family UBA9320; genus JABWCE01. The sequence goes on from CAYHCM010000082.1 coordinate 5,311, forward strand.
TATGTTTGCTATAATACCGATTGGAAAAAATATATAGTCCAATTTCAACTTTGTCTCATTGTACTATTATTTTTTATCCATCGGCATTAACCAATGTATAATTTATTTTTATTGGTATAAAAATTAAATCACATTGGTATAAGTTATTGCGTAGTAAATAATTCTATGAATCTCAATTATAAAGTTACAACTGAGTAACAGAGGTCTTTAATTAATTCCCCCTATTTCTCCGGTATCCTTTTCAACGTCTCCCCAAAAAAATTCCAAAATTTTTGAACGGAACTGATTTGTACTTTCTCGTCGGGCGAATGGGCTCCCCGTATGTTTGGGCCAAAGGATATCATTTCCATATCGGGATAATTGGCACCTAATATTCCGCATTCAAGGCCGGCATGGCAGGCACTTACCAATGCATTCTCATTAAATAATTCCGTATAAAGGTCGCTCATAATTTTTACTATGGTTGCTTCCGGTTTTGGCGTCCAACCCGGATAGGAGCCTTTAAATTCAATGCGTGCACCAATTAATTCAAAGGTGCATCGAATGGAATTTGCCAAATCCAATTTTTCTGAATTCACCGAACTGCGGGTTAAACATTGAATGCTGTATTCTCCGTCTTTTACCAATACCCGAGCTAAATTATTTGACGTTTGCACCAAATGTAAAATATCGGGACTCATTCGGTAAACCCCGTTAATACAGGCAGAAACACTTTTTAATAACTTGCTTTGAAACCCTTTTTGCATCACTTTAAAAAATGTGTCCGTTTTTTCAAAGGTTATTGAAAGATTGGGGTCGGTGGTTTTATATTCTGCTTTTAATTCCTCCTCTATAGTTTTAATAAACCAATCCAATGCTTTTTCTTCTTTTTCAGGAATTACAAATTCAGCACCGGATTCTCTGGGAATTACATTTCGCAAACTTCCGCCGTCAATGCTGCCTATTTGTATCCCATATTTTTCGAATAAGGCTAATAAAACCCGGTTCATCAGTTTATTGGCATTGCCCCGGCCTTTGTAAATATCCATACCAGAATGACCTCCGGTCAATCCTTTTACATAAACTTTGTAACCACTTACATTTGGCGGAGCGGCTTCCAAAGTATAGCTTCCGGTAGAAGTAATATCCACTCCACCTGCACACCCAATGGTTAGCTCTCGATCGTCTTCAGTATCCAGATTTAATAAAAATTTCCCGAGCAATAAACCTCCTTTTAGATTCATGGCTCCGCTCATTCCGGTTTCTTCATCAATGGTAAACAGAGCTTCAATGGCAGGGTGGGCAATGGTGGTGGAAGCCAAAACCGTCATGATAGTGGCTACCCCAATTCCATTATCGGCTCCCAGGGTTGTTCCGTTTGCTTTTACCCAATCGCCATCCACCAACATTTCTATGCCTTGTGTTGCAAAGTCAAAATCGGTATTCGCATTTTTTTGATGCACCATATCCAGATGACCTTGTAAAACGATGGTTTGTTTATTTTCCATGCCTTTGCTGGCCGGTTTTTTTAAAATAACATTTCCTACCTCATCCTGAAAAGTTTCCAGCCCCAGTTTATTTCCAAAATCAACCATAAAGGCTATAATGCGTTCCTCTTTTTTGGAAGGACGGGGAACAGAATTTATATCGGCAAAGTGGTTCCATAGTTCTTTGGGTTCTAATTCACGAATTGTATTTGACATGTGTTTTTAATTTTGGCGCAAATGTATTTCAATTGAATGATTTGAATGTTATAATTGTAAAAATGGGTGCATCACAAAATGTTGCTTATCTTGAACCACATAGGCAAATAGGTATTTAAGGATTCACAACTTGTCCCGATGAAATCGTAAATAGGTAATTCCCAATGTGGTTTTCTATGTTACTATGTTATCTATTTGGTTCAATTTTTTATCCATGTAAACATTTTAGCCACAATTTGGGATGCACCCGTAAAAATTCTGTTCCCTTCACTCACCCAAACGCACCTTTCACACATTTAAAAATAATTAGTTCAAAATCCCGTTGTAATTTCGAGCCATGCAATATGTTTTCCGATTACTTGCCTTCTTCTTGTTGCTGATTACAGCTTCGGCCTACGCCCAACGACTTTATCAAAACAGATTTCAGGGACCGTATTTACTTCTTTATAAATTAACTCCATCCCAGATGGAGTTTTTGGCTAAAAATCCTCAAAAAATTGATTCCCAGTTTTTATTCACAAACCTCGTTGGCAAAGTTAGCATTGACAGCCTTATTCCACTGCATAAAAAACCAAAAGATAATTTCCCGATTCAGCCTTTTTATGATAAAATACGACATCAGAAATGCTCTCCAAAATTTCATGTTTGGGATATTAGAGAGAACGGATATTTTTTGGAGGTAACCGTAAACTCTCTTTACATAGTCAGTTACAGACTTATTGAAAATCCCCTGTTCAATGCCGGGGTTCATCAAATTGGTTATGAAACGTTCATTTTTGTGGAAGATACAGCCGGGCTTCCAGTTTATAATGCCAGAGTTCATTTAGATACGGCCTATTGCCCCTTCGACAGCAGCATGGGCGGCTATAAAATAAAAGGTAAAAATATTTCCGGAATTTTAAAAATTGAACGAAACGGACAATTTACCATGATGAGGATTAACGGCTACAAGGACAAAACCAATAACACAGCTCCGCCAAAAGATAATTATACCTATGCCAGGATCCGCTATCAGGGATATTTGGTAACCAACAAACCCAGATATAAAATGTGGGACACGCTTTTTTTTAAAAGTTTTTTGGTAAATGCCAAAGGCAAACCCATTAAGGAAAAATTAATTGTAAGATTGGAACAAACCGGCAATGCACATTTTAAAGAAATGAAATTGCTACCAACAGAAAAAGGCGCTTACAAAGGGTACTTTGTTATAAGCGATAGTTTTGTTTTAGACCAGGAAATTAGGGTAACATTATACAGAAAAAAATGGGGGCAAATAAAGTCACAATCGGTGATGCTCGAAAATTACGAGTTAAAAGATATAAATTTTGGATTGCGGGCCGATAAGCAATTGGTAACCCCGGGCGCCGGAATTAAATTTTATGTCACGGCAACTACCGCCAACAGACTACCTATAATGGATGGTAAATTAACCTTTAAAATGCAACTGGCACGTGTAAATTTTACGGATGGCGATTCGGTGGTTATTCCTTTCAGTAAATATGGAAACTGGTTTAATACGAGTGTTCAAACCGACCCAAGCGGGGTTACTGTTTTTGAAATGCCCGATTCGGTTTTTATTCCCCTGGATGGTGAATATAGTGTAGTATGCAGCCTGCTTACCGCAGATAATGAAACCCGGCAGGCCTATGTCAATTTTAATTATCAAACCACCCGTGATCGGCAGGAAGTCGGTTTGGAAAAAGATACGTTGTTTGTAAAACGGCTTTACAACATGAAAAGTGTAGAACGAAAAATGAGAATTAAAGTATGGAGCCGAAAAGATATCATAGCCGATTCGGTTTTTAAAACGCCTTTAAAATTATATTTACTACCTAATGTGTTTCAGGTTCAAATTTTTAGGGGGGATACCTTAACCGGAACGTTTTACCGCCAAACAACATTGCCCGAAGTGTGGGGAAAACGGACCCACGATTCGGTACATATTTATTTTAAATCCACATTCGATATTCCTGTTTTTTACAGGATATATGCCAATAATAAAATAGTGGCAAGCGGCCACAGCACCCAATTGGGATGGCACAAAAAAGATAAATCTAAAAATTCGTACCATATTCAATATGGAATTTTAGAAGGTTCCGTAATTACCCCACGCTTTTACAGCAAAAGTTTTCATTTGGCTGAAAAGGAATTAACTGTAGAAATTATACAACCCGAAACCATTTATCCCGGACAGGAAGTGGCTATTGAAATACGGGTTAAAAATGCCTGGGGAAAACCGGTGAACAAAGTAAATTTGGCGGCCTGGGCTGTAAGCACTCAGTTAGAAGGCATCGTAACTCCCGACATTCCTTATATGGGTTTGGTAAAACCTCAAAAGGCCCTTCCAACAAAACAATGGCCCTTATTGCCAGTTCAACAAGGGTATCAGGCGAATCTTAAAAATTGGCAGTTGGCAGAATTTTTACTCTATAAAAACGATGTTTATAAATTGGTTTTCCCCGAAAAAGGGTTTCAGGTTTTAACAGATACTACCCCTTTTAATTCTACGGAAATTGAATTTTATGCCCATGGAAATAATACCCGTCAAAATATTATTTATGTGAAAGTAAACGACACCTTGTATGTTTCTCAAATAAATTCTTCAAAACCGGAAGTTTTAAGAATCCGACCCGGAAAATCTAATTTCACCGTCCGTACCTTCGACAGGATTTATAACTTTAAAAATATTGAAATAATAAAAGGTAAAAAGAATTTCGTATGCCTTCAACTGGATTCCTTAAAAAAACAAAACCTTGGCGACTCCATGCCGGCTGGATTGTTAGACTCCATCGAATTAAAAATGATGAATGACCACACCTTGCTTTTCAGATTCGATTATTACCGGAACGATACCTTTATAATTAAAGTCAATGGAAAATTGGTTCACGGATTTCAGAATGAAAGTTATTTACGCCATTACCTCAATAAAGTAACTCTTACAACCAAACTTTATAATCCCGACAGAAGTGTTAGAAATCAGGTATCACAGCAGGAATTTTTAATTTTCGGACAATTGAATGCAGGGGATGAAGTAGAATTATTTTGGAAACACGGGTATTCGCATATGTTTAAATTTCAACCGGGATATTCACTAAGTCTTACTTCAAAGGATAAGGTAACGGAATATAATCCGCTTTGGACCGATAAAATAAAGTTTTTACAATCCTACAATTCTAACACCTATAAATTCGATGCCTTTTGGTGGGATCCTGAATATAAAGACACATCAAAAAAAATTATTAAACCAACCCCTCCTCCCAAAAGGCCTTATTATCCTTCGGGTCAGTTAACGGAATTTCAATACAGCGATTACGCACGATATGACGTTTATAACAGCCTTTTGCATTTATTTATTTCAAAAGATTTTACCCCAAAACGGATATGGCTTTTTGACAGGGAAGACTCCATCTATTCAGGTTTACAAAACAGCAATCTGATAAATAATTATTTTTCGAATATTGGCATCAATGCCCTTAGAGCTATATGGACAGGAGCAAAGAAAAAATGTTTTCAAAATTTGAGGCTGGTTATGGAAATAAACGACAGTTTGTGGTTTGTGAAAAATATTAGTATTGACAGCAGCGTGCATTTGTTTTTTACAATTAAACCTTCTGAATTCAGAAAATTGGGTCAGCGTGAACATTTGTTTTACGACAGGTTGGCTAAAAATTTAACCCGCTCGGCATTAACCCCCTGGCTCGACAGCCCAACCGTGAACAAGGGATTATTAGTAATTCCTATAAAACATGCCAATGGCAAGACCGGAATTGAAGGAATGGTAACCGGACCGGGAATAAAATATCCGGTGGACAATGCTTTTGTGGTTTTGGAAAAAAATGGAATTTTTGTTCGTGGCGCCATTACCAACCGCGAAGGGCGATTTGTAATGGACGACCTGCAGCCCGGAACCTATATGCTTAAAATAAGGGGAACCAATTATAATTATTGGTTACATTATAATTTGGAACTGAATGCTGGATTTACACATTTGGTTCAGGCGCAAATGAAGCCTTACTATTGGATAAAATTCAAACAGGAAGTGTATGATGAAATAAGCGAAAGTTATATGGCATCGCCTAGTATGACAATGGGTTCCGCACAATATGCACCGGCACAAAGTTATTCATGGTCAAATAATGCAAGTGTAGCGGAAGTAATGGTTTCACAAGGAGTATTTTCTATGAATAAAAGAATATCCATTAAAGGAAACAGAACCGATGGAACCAGAGTTTTTGTTAATGGTGTTCCAATGACAGGAACTGATGATAAACAAGATGCTGAAGGAAAATACAAATGGGAATTTGGAGATGGAGATGGTGATAACGATGGACTTGAAATGTCAATGGATTCGGTCGGTTGGTCTGATAAAGATAAAAAAGCCGAGGATGACCGCTTGAATAAAATGGCCGGGGATAAAAATGCCAAACGAACCCGTAAAGATTTTAAAGATTATGCCTATTGGATCCCAAATTTATATACCAATAAACAAGGCAAAACAAGTTTTTCAGTAAAATACCCCGATAATGTGACCAGTTGGAAAACCTTCGTACCGGCTATGGACGGACACCGCCACAGCGGATTGGGTGAAATGACGGTACGCAGTTATAAGCCAATTACCTCCTCATTGGCTTTGCCATTTTTTCTTACCGAGGGTGATTCACTTATGGCTTACGGACGGGTGATGAATTATTCAAGTAAAAATCAAAAGGGAAACTATTTTATAAAATACAACCAAAGTTTACAAACAAAAGAAATAGATTTAAAAGATTTATATACAGACAGCCTGAAGGTGATAGCCACCAAACCGGGCGATACCCTAAAAATTGAAGCCGGTTTTGAAATGTCAAACGGCTACCGAGATGCCGAAATGCGAAAAATTTTAATAAATGCTGCCACAATTATAAGCGGTAAAAGTCTGTTTGTAGAAATAAATAATGACACAACTTTTAGCTTCAAAGCCGATAGCAGCGATATAGGAATGGACATAGCCGTTTATAACCAAAAGCTGGCGTTGATTATGGAAATGATAGGCCAGATCGAAAATCTGGAAGCGTATGACAACCGCTCTGTTGCGGCGTATCTCAATGCTTTATTAATTAAAAAGTCCATTTGCAAAACCCTGAATATCCCTTTTACCCAGGAACGAAAAATACGGGAAGCGATGAGCAAATTAAAGAAAGCCCAAAGCGATAATGGTTTATTTGGCTGGTTTAAAAACAGCAAACCTGCATTTATTGTTGGAACTTATGTGGCCGAGGTAATGTACAAGGCGCATCAGATGGGATATGAAAATAACACATGGCTAAATGCCGCCCGAAATATGGAAGCCGATATGAAAAATGTTTCAGGATCACAGCGTTTGGAATATTTGCTTTGCCTTAAAAAAATGAACCGCACTTTCTTCTATGATAGTTTTTCCAGAAGTTTAAAACCTGATTTTATGGATAGAAGCGAAAAATTAGAATACTGGCGTTTGATGCAATTGCTTGGAAAAAAAATAAATTTAAACGAAATAAACGCCCTGCTTGAAACCACCTATGAAGGAAATTTAAAAGTTTCAGGAACCTGGAACTGGGCTTTAGCCCCCATTACAGATGATGCTGCTAATACCTATAATGCCTGGAAAATATTATTTGATGCCAATGTCCATACCGAAAGGCTGAAAGCCCTTGTAGAATTTATGGCTACTGAATGTACCGCTTATGGCAATAGCTGGATAAAAGCTGCCGAAGCCATGCTGGCCGAAGCTATCAAAGACAGTTCATTCACCAAAGATTTTAAGCCTGAAATTTTTGTAAATGGAAAATTAATACCTTCTGAGAAATTACCAGCCACCTATCATTTAAAACCCGGCGAAAGTTTGACTTTAAAACATTCCGGTTCACCGGTATATGTAGCCGCCAACCGAAAATTCAGGACTTATAATCCGCAATCGGATCCTACCCAATTTGATATCACTGTCAATGTTCCCCAGATTAAGGGAAACCGCTTTATAGCTGGTGAGGCAGTTGAAATGAAAGTAACTGTTTTTTCAAAACGCAATCAATACAATACCATTATTGAAATTCCAATACCTGCCGGCTGTGTGTATGGTTCTAAAATTCAAAATGAAAATTGGGTAGAAAGCCATAGAGAATATAAAACTGACCGGGTTTTGATTTTTAGTGATGAGCTTCCGTTCGGCTATCATACGTTTACCATTCGCTTGGTGCCCCGTTTTACAGGAACATTTTATACCGCCCCGGCTCGAAGCGCCTTGATGTTTTATCCGGATAAGGCAGCGTTTACAGGTAAGAAAAGATGGATGGTGGGGAAATAAATTATTACCCCAACCTATGCCTCAAAATATTTTCAACTGATTAAATTTTATTATTTAAAAAATTATAGTTTCATCAATTTTAATTTATCCCTAATTTTTTTGGTGCCTCAGGTATCAAAATGAATTCACCCATGGGATCAGTATTCCCAAAAGGGGCCTTATGTGGCGTGATTTTTAATGTTTCCGTTTCATTTAAACTGGCCAATTGCAATACGGCACAAATGCTGGATAAGGTTACTATTCCTTCAGAACCCGCTCCTTTGGCCCTCAATACCTGCAACAACAAATTAGCAAATGGAGAATGCCTTCCGGCTTTTCCGTCGAAAGCAGATTCTTTTCCAACAGATGATAACATATATCTGGTTTTATACACTGAATTGTCCTTTAAAAATTGTAAAACATTTCTGTTTTTTATAGTATTCCCTGCATTTTCTCTCATTGTTGACCCCAAAACTTCGTCATCAAAAACACCGGCATGGCAAATATCCAGAATCAGCAATATTTGCTTGGCAGGTAATTTATTTATCATTTTTCTTAATTTGGCAAACTGTATATAACTGTTTCGTACCGGGTCATTGGCAATAGATTTAGAATCCGAACAAACGATGAAACCATCATCAAGAAACTTGTCATCAAAATCGCCATGTCCCGCAAAGTATAAAATCAACTGGTCTTCGGGACGAAGAGAATCGTAATAGAACTGTAAAGCGGTATAAATAGCGTTCATGGTTGGATTATTCAATAATTGGACATTATAATTATACGAATTAGTTAACTCATCGGCTACTTCTTTCGCATCATATATAGGGTTGCTTAGTTTCGGCCAGTCGTCCGATTGATAGCCATCGGTTCCTACTATCAGCGCATATTTTTTTCCGGTAAAATTAGCGGCTTCTTTCAATTTATTATTTTTAAAGGTTGTTCCTCTCGTTTGATTTTCTCCATCGCCAAAAATATCCTTATATTGATTTAAAAATTGTCTCTCAAAAAAAACATCAAAATAATTATTATTGCTAGCGTGACATTTATATTCAACCTCTTTTAACTTAAATGTTATCTGGCCGGATTTATTTTCATTGAAAATATAAAAAATATTGAAAGCCGAATCCAAAGATGTTAAATAATAATTAATTGGCCCTTTTTCTATTAACCTATCAAAGCAGTTACAATTATCATAGCCATACTCATTAGGAACAATTATTATACGGTTTTTGTTAAGAATCTTTGCAACTTCCGGTGAGTTTTGCATGAGGGATTTTATAAACTCTGTTTTGAATTTTTTTGAAGGCCCTGCTTCGGAAATAAATAATTGGTTAGTGGCAGGAATGAGTTGAATATACTCCTGAAGAGTATTTAATGATATTAAATTATTTTTAACCTCTGATTTGTCAGATATATTTCTGTTGGTAGGACTAACTATATCACCTTTAACATTATAAGGGAAAAAATAGGTTTTATAATTTATAGAATCGGTAGTAAAAAGATTACTCTGTCCGGTGAAATTAAATATAAAATAATCATTTGGAATAGCTTTTATCGAAATATCTTTTAATGCGTCTAAAATTGATTTCCTAGTTGCAAAACTATCTAAAAGCAAATATTCGTGAAATAATAAATCTGAAATTTCAAGTTGTAGCAGGTTATTGAACTGTTTTCTAAAAAAAGTGACGTAGGACTGTGCGTCACTTTTGCAATTTTTATATCTTGTTGTGCCATAATCATCAATTCCTATAGAAACCACCCAAACAGAAGGAACGGAATAGTTATTTCGATCAGAATAAACATAAATATCATATTTTCTTACTAGTTTTTCTAAGGTTAAGGTTTCATTATGTGCTCGTGTTAAAAAATCTTTGATTTTTTGACCATAATTAAAAATCCATTTATCTGTAACCCGCTTAAGTGTGTCATATTCAACAATGGTTAATAAATCATTTCCCAGGTTATACGCTTTATAAATTATCCTGAATTTCATATCACATTGCCATATACTATCCGTCTTTCCTGAATTATTTGCAAAAATGAGGCGGTAAAATAATTTAGATTTAATAGGAATTGAATCTAAAAATCCTTTTAGATTGATAATTGTATCCCAATTTTGAAGTCCTTTATAAAATTTACCATCATATCTTTTACATAGATAAATTTGTGAAGGCTTGAATTCTTGAAATACCTTAGGATATTGACCAAATTTAATGACTAATGTTATGTCAGGTATTATTCTATAACCAGCATAAAGATGTTTATTGTTCAAAAAGAAAAAAATAAATAGCGAAATAAAATATAAGAAGAATTTTTTCATTTTTATTTATAATTATTACAAACGTAATGATTTTTAGAGGCCAATTACTATTATTAAGAAAGTAAAAGTTTCAAAATTCTTAATGGATCAATTACCCCAACCTATGCCTTAAAATATTTTCAACCGATGAAAACATCAGGCTGGCCGTGCCTTTTCGCCAGTCGATATGATTTAATTCGCCGCCATAGTTCACATAATAATCAATTTTATATCTGGAAAATTCTGTTAAAACATGTTCCCTGAAATTGATAAAGGAAATCCATCCATCCTCCACATCTTGAAACCATTCTTCATAATAATCATCTCCTGAAGCATGAAAATTTAAAACATTTTCACCCACTAAAATAAATTTAGAAATGCCTTCGGCTATAAAAACATCCACTACATCCCGTTTCAAAAACATAATATCATTATGGATGCAATCATTCCATTCTCCCAATAATTCGATGATTACAAAACCTTCGTTATAATCGGCGTTCAGCACTTTCAGATAAAGGGTTTCCGTTCCAAAATCATCCCATTGGGGATGAATAAAATGATCGTAAATTTTATTGGTAAAATACACCTCTGAATATTCCCTTTCATAAAACGGCGACCTGGCATCCTCTTCCGATTTGTATAAATGTAGCCAGTGGTAAAAGGGTTCTATGGTGTGCATTTTTTATTTGAAAATCGAAATTTGAAAATTGAAATTTGATCCGCTATTCGAAAATTTGGAGATTTGAAGATTTGGAAATTAGTTTAGAAAATTCACCGATTACCATTCACCGATTACCATTCACCGATTACCATTTACCATTTACCATTCACCGATTACCATTTACCATTCACCGATTACCGATTACAATTCCAACCAACCTCAATTCCAACCAATCACCACTCCAACTATTCTACTCACAATTCGTCTCATCCACAATATACAAAGGCCTGTTTCTAATATTATCATAAATGCGGCTGATGTATTCACCAATAATTCCAATACCGATAAGTT
>CAYHCM010000083.1:0-16599 GCA_964355045.1 uncultured Chitinophaga sp.
GGGAAGATATCGGTACAGAAACGATAAACGAATTAAAAAAAAGCCTCGATTTTAATCGGGGCTTTTTATTGGAAGAAAATAATTGGATTCCTAAGGCTAAAGCTATTTTCGTTATAATCTCAACAGAATTTTTTAGGAAAAATATCAAATAAAAGAATATTTTTGAATTTGCAGAATCAGATTTTTATTTTTCTCTATGTCCCAAGGTGTTGTTATAAAATCGTCAATCATCCAACAGTTTATTCTGGAACGCCTGAGAACTCAGGAAGTTGAAGAAAATTTAAAAATTTTTGGGTTTGATGAAGAGACTATTGCTGCATATCTAAAAGAATTCAAAAGAATAAAGTATGCTAAAAGGCAAAATACCGGTTTTGGTTTGTTATCAGCTGGTGCTTTGCTTGGTTTCATCAGTTGTGTTCTAAGTATGTTGAATCTTGTTCCTGAATTATTCGGTATTTTTCTTTACGGGTTCACTTCCTTGGCCATTATATTTATTCTGGCAGGGTTTTATTTCATTTTTGAATAATTAAATTCGGTTATTTAATAACCCCCATTTTAACAACCTCAAAATCGCTGGCTTTTACATTTTTAATAGCTGAAAGATCGGTATCATTCCAGCGGGAGTCGGGGCTGCCTGTAATATACATATCCGAACCAATATCGGCCAAAATAATACCGTAGGTTTTCATAGCTTTTAAAATTACCTGGACTTCAGGAGAAAATGTGGTGATATTAAACAATGCCTTTAATCGGAGTTTGGCGCCCATTGGAAGGGATGAACCCAATGAACCTGTGCCGTTCACTTTGTGTCGGGCAGGATCCACATATCCGTTAAAAACCTTCGGTTTGCTTAATGTAAATCGGATAGCATGGTCAATTTTTCCGCTTTTTACCTCATCGTACCTAACCAGGCATGGCAAAATGGGTAATCCACCGGCATCGGCGGAGGTCCAGCCATCGGGGCGATATTGGTTGGTTTTTAAATCAAACACGGCACCGCATGAAGCTTCCCAACCTGCACCCACCTGAGATGAATTATACATTTCATAAAGAATTTTATTTTCAACATCCACCGTTAAAACATGGCTGTCGTCAACGCCGTTTCCCTCAATCGGGGCATTTAAAGGAACAGGGTAAGGACCCGGATTACTTTCACTTCCATAATTTCCGTCATAACTATTAGCCCTGAATGTAATCGGAACTTTGGCCTGATTACCGCAAACTACTGAAAATGGAATCCCAATAGGTGCACCATTCCAAAGGCCGCTTCCAAAATCGGCATGCATGCCCGGTGTGCCAATAGCTGCAATAATAGCGGCAGAGTTTGGATCCAAAGGACTGCCTGAAATATCAGCATTTAAGAGATTGTCCACTGGAAAAATCTGAATTTTTTCCAAATCGGCACGGGTTGGATTGCTGCAAGCTGTATTTATAGGATCGGTTCCATCTGTTTTTTTCTTACAGGAAACTGAAATAAAAATTAAAGCCGAAACAGTTATTTTTAGAAATGTTTTATAATTCATACAGCAATTTTACTATTTATTTTTGAAATAATTTGGGTTTGTTAAGATTGTATTTACTTCTTAATTAACAGGCTTTAGCCCTTTCCTACTAACTTCGTGCTTAACGATAAAATTCCAGAAATATAATTCTCAATAATTTTAATATCCATAGATATTATGTTCATTTGAATTCTCAATTCAATCCACCATTTTGTTATTAAAAATAACTTCAAAACTCCCCAATACAGGCATCACCATTTTTACCGAGATGGGAGCACTGGCCAAAAAATATAATGCCGTAAACCTTGGGCAGGGATTCCCTGATTTTGAATGTTCACCTGAATTAAGAGAAGCTTTGACCAAAGCCATGAACGACGGCCATAACCAATATGCGCCCATGCCGGGAATAATTCAACTTCGGGAATCTATTGCCGACAAAACCGAAAAATTGTATGGAAAAAAATATAATCCGGAAACAGAAATAACCATAACACCGGGAGCGACATGCGCCTTGTTCAGCGCAATTACGGCTATTGTGCATCCGGGCGAAGAAGTAATTGTGATAGAACCGGCTTATGATTGCTATGTTCCGGCTGTTGAATTATGTGGTGGGATTCCGGTTTACAGCAGTTTGTTATATCCTGATTTTAATATTAATTGGGAAGAAATAGAATTATTAATCAATCCAAAAACGAAAGCCATTATTATTAATTCCCCTCAAAATCCGGGAACTTCGGTAATTGATGACAAGGATTTGGAACGCTTGGCTGCGCTAACCCGAAATACAAACATTGTAATCATTAGCGATGAAGTATATGAGCATATCATTTTTGACAATTTAAAACATCAAAGCATAGCACTGAAAGAGGAATTGGCTCAGCGAAGTTTTATTATTTCATCTTTTGGAAAAACCTATCATGTTACCGGTTGGAAAACAGGTTATGTTTTGGCTCCTGAATTATTGATGAAAGAATTTCGGAAAGTGTATCAGTACAATGCTTTTTGTTCATTTGCTCCAGCTCAATGGGCGTTTCATACCATGCTTCAAAATCCGGAAACATACCTTTCTGTTTCTGCATTTTATCAGGCCAAACGCGATAAAATGGAAAAGCTTTTAGCCCCATCCAAATTTAAGGTTTTACCAAGCCGAGGCTCCTACTTTCAGTTGTTGGATTATTCTGATTATTCAATTGAGAGTGATTATGAATTAGCAAAAAAATTAACCATTGAACACAAAATTGCAACGATACCCTTATCTTCGTTTTACCATAATAAAAAAGATGACAAATTGCTGCGGATTTGTTTTGCAAAACAGGATGAAACCCTGGAAAAGGCAGCAGAAATATTGAACAGGATATGATTATCGTTACCGTTATTTTTATCGTTATTGTTACCGTTGCTGTTGCAGTAGAGACAAGGCATTGCCTTGTCTCTACAATCCAATCAACCACCAACCAACCAACCATTCCAACCCAACCAACCACCATTCCAACCATATTTAACCGTTCCAACTAAATGAAAAGCATCCATTCCGAAGAACTTTGTATAGCCATGATTCAACCCGATACCCTTTGGGAAAACAAGGAAGATAATTTGAATCACCTTACCTTACAAATTGATAAACTCAAGGATGAGCATCCGGTTATTGACATCATTATTATGCCTGAAATGTTTTCCACCGGATTTACTATGAATCCCGGGCCTTTTGCCGAAACCATGGATGGTGCCACTATAGAATGGATGCGGGAAATAGCCATGGAAATGGAATTAGCACTTTGCGGAAGTTTGATTATTGAAGAAAAAAAGAAATTTTATAACCGTTTTGTTTTTGTAAAACCCAATGGAGAAATAGATTTTTATGATAAAAAACACCTGTTTGGCTATGCCGGAGAAAACGAAAAATATACAGCCGGGAAAAATAAAAAAACCATTGAATATAAAGGTTGGAAACTAAATCCCTTTGTTTGTTATGATCTTCGGTTTCCTGTATGGTGCCGCAATACCAATTATGCCGATATAATGTTGTACGTAGCTAACTGGCCTGAAATACGCATTGCACACTGGCAAAAACTTTTACCGGCAAGAGCAATAGAAAACCAGTGTTTTGTAATAGGAAATAACCGTGTAGGCATAGATTTTAACGATTATAAATATCCGGGACAAAGTTGTGCATTTGATCCCTTGGGAAATGAAATTATTAAAATGGGTAATAAGGCAGGTTATACCTTATTTAAAATACAAAAAGCCCTTATAACCGAGATAAGAGAGAAAATTCCGTTTTGGAAAGATGGAGATAATTTTAAAATTAGTGGATAAATTGTACTTAAATATAAAAACCATTAAATTGCACCAAAATTTAAGAACAATAACTATGAAACCAACTCTAAAACTTTTAACCGTTCTGGCATTTGCTATAATTTTAACGTTTTCTTTTTGCAAAAAAAGTGAAATACCTCCAACCCCGGATAACCGGACCAAAGTAGAACTTATACTTGCAGGCACTTGGAAATGGAGCACAAGTACTTGCAATGTACCTGTAGATAAAGATGGAAAAGATGGGGCTTCAACCGATATATTGAGCCAATACCCCGCATGCTATTCGGATGCAACTTTTACCTTTAAGGGCGACTCAACATGCACAATTTTAAATAATGTAAAATGTAAATCGAATGAGGCTGCTTCTGCAAAAGTTAAGTGGATGTTTATTAACAATGACAAAATCCTCAAGTGGAATAATTTTGATTTCACATTGGTAGAAATTAGTGGAACCAAATTGGTGCTTTCATATACGGAAACAGCAGGATCTGAAACCTACCTCATTACCGATGTGTATGTACATTTATAAAAAATAAATTTTAGATAATTAGCAAAATGGCTATCCTGCTAAAGGTAGCCATTTTTTTATCTAATAAATATTTCCTTTAGTCATCAATATATCCCTTGTATTCTAAATTTGAACCTTAATTTGCACCATGAATTTTAAACCCCTTAAAACATCCATACTTACTTTGAGTCTATTAATAATTGGTAGTAATACCTACGCACAAAAAACAATCCCCTTAAAAGATTTTTTTAAGAACCCTAAAAAAACAGGATATCAAATTTCGCCCGATGGTAAGTACATTTCGTATTTAGGCCCTTACAAAACACGGATGAATATTTATGTAAAGCCAATTGCCGCAGAAAAGGCTGTAAGAATTACGAGTGTAACCGACCGCGATTTGGGAGGTTATTTTTGGAAATCAGCATCTCGTCTGGTTTATTTAAAAGATAATGCCGGCGATGAAAACTATCATCTGTATGCCGTAAATGTGGACGGAACGAACCTGAAAGATTTAACCCCTTTCGAAGGTGTGAAAGCCGATTTTGTGGACGAGTTGGAAGATAACGACAACGAAATGCTCATTCAGTTGAACAAAGATAATCGTGAAATTTTTGATGTTTACCGTTTAAATATAAATACCGGTGAGCTGACAAAAATAGCCCAAAATCCGGGCAATATTACCGGATGGGTAACCGACCACGATGGTAAATTACGAGTAGCGGTAACTACAGATGGCACTTATTCCAGTTTGCTTTATCGCGCAACAGAAAGCGATACGTTTGTTTCGGTAATTACTACCAATTTTAAAGAATCAATAAATCCTTTGTTCTTTGATTTTGATAATAAAAGCCTGTATGCAAGTTCTAATTTAGGCAGAGATAAAGCGGCAATTGTAAAAATTAATCCTGAAACCGGGCAGGAAATATTAAAACTTTTTGAACATCCTGAAGTAGATGCAGGCAATCTTTCTTACTCACGCAAACGAAAAGTATTAACCGCCATAACATTTACTACCTGGAAAAAACAACGCACCTTTCTGGATGGAGTAACATTGGAATTATTCGAAAATCTTAGGCTATTGCTGCCCAATTACGAAATTGCCCTAACCTCTTATACCAAAGATGAAGACACTTACATTGTAAGAACCTACAGCGATAAAACCTTGGGAGCATATTACATTTATACTTTTTCGACCAATAAATTAGTGCCTATTGGTGAAGTAAGTCCGTGGCTAAAAGAGAGTCAAATGTGTGATATGAAACCCATTATTTTTCATACCCGCGACGGGTATGTTATTAATGGTTATTTAACATTGCCCAAAGGCAAAGACCCTAAAAATTTACCTGTGATAATTAATCCACATGGTGGCCCATGGGCAAGGGATAATTGGGGCTTTAATCCGGAAGTTCAATTTTTGGCCAATCGGGGTTATGCCGTATTGCAAATTAATTTCAGAGGCTCCACAGGATATGGCCGTCAGTTTTGGGAAATGTCGTTTAAGCAATGGGGACTTACCATGCAGGATGATATTACCGACGGTGTAAAATATTTGATAAAAGAAGGAATAGCCGACCCTAAACGAATTGCTATTTATGGTGCAAGTTATGGTGGATATGCCACCCTTTCGGGAATAACCACCACACCCGACTTATACGCCGCAGCGGTTGATTATGTAGGAGTTTCCAATCTTTTATCGTTTATGAAAACCATTCCACCCTATTGGAAACCCTATTTGGAAATGATGTATGAAATGGTGGGGAATCCGGAAACCGAAAATGATTTGTTAAAGGCGGCTTCACCTGTATTTCATGTAGATAAAATAAAAACCCCTTTATTTGTAGCCCAGGGAGCTAAAGACCCACGCGTAAATATAGATGAAAGCAATCAAATAGTGGAAGCATTGAAAAAACGCGGAGTTGCTGTGGAATATATGGTTAAGGAGAACGAAGGGCATGGGTTTGGTAACGAAGAAAACCAATTTGCTTTTTATAAAGCCATGGAAAAGTTTTTGAAAAAACATATGGCTGTGAAGAAGTAGATTTTGAGATATGAGTACAGATATATGAGTACAGAGATGTGCGATATGAGAAAATGTTTATCGAAGGGATTCCCCTCTTGAGAGGGGTTAGCAGTGTGTAAAAAGAATTAAATTACCGTGAACATTGTTTTACAACTGAAACTTAAAACATAGAACTAAAAATGGTAAGATTAACGAGTTTTTTTGTATTGTTATTTACTTTGCAGTTATGCCAGGCTCAAAGTGGCTGGACATTGCAAATGGCAATTGATCATGCTTTGCAAAATAATATTACAATAAAACAAGGGGAGCTTACAATCGCTAATAACCAATTAAATTATATCCAGAGTAAAGAAGTGATTTTACCAAGTGTTTCAGGTTTTGCCAATCATAATTTTAGTTTTGGGCGAAATATAAATCCGGTAAATAACAGCTATGTTCAACAAAATGTTCAAAGCAGTCAGTTCGGGATAAGCAGTCAGGTAGTATTGTTCAACGGGCTTCAAAATACAAATACTATAAAGCTAAATCGAATTAACACAGAGGTAAGTATAAAAGACCTCGAAGTAATAAGCAATTCGATTTCGCTTCAAATTGCCACTCAGTTTTTACAGATACTTTTTGCCCAAGAAACAATTAAGATCTATGTGTTGGCCATATCTTCAACAGAAAAGCAGTTGGAAACGGCCAACATTCTTTTTCAGGCAGGAAATACAAATCAAAGCGCAGTTTATGAATTGGAGGCAAAATTAGCTTCTGATAAATTGAATTTAGTGACATCCCAAAATAATTACAGACTGGCATTGGTAACCTTAGCCAATTTATTACAGGTTCCTTTTGACGACAGTTTTAAAATAGAAAGTCCGCAAGTTGGTGTTCCTGATGAAACAATTTTGGAAGGCACAGAAACTATTTATGATAAAGCCAGTAAGATTATGCCGGAAATAGAATTATCAATTTTACGGTACAAAGCTTCATTAATGCAACAATCCATTACTAAAGGAAATTATTATCCAACCTTAAGTTTGAATGCAAATGTCAGTACCTTGTTTTCTGATAATTTTAAAGATTTTATTAATCCTCACACTACAATTGTTCCTATTGGCTATGTGCAGACAACCAACGATGTAGTATTATCACAAGGCTTTGGTTATGATGGAACAAAAACCCGCTCATTTTCCAACCAGGTAAATGATAACCTTGGGAAGTCAGTTGGGCTAAGTTTAAGTGTTCCAATTTATAGCAATGCCCGTGTACGAACTTCTGTAAAACAGGCAACACTGCAAAGTGAGCAGCAAAAACTGAATATGTTGCAAACCCAAAATGAACTTTACACTTCAGTAGCAACGGCAGTTGCAAATTATACGGGTGCCAAAGCAAAATATTTAGCCTTAACAGAAGCCTTAAATTCGCAAAAAAGAAATTATGAATTTAATATAATCAGGTTTGAGGCCGGGGCTTTATCTTCATCTGATTTAGTTATTTCAAAATCAAATTATGAAACAGCAGAAGCCAATTTAATACAAGGCAAATACGATTTGGTTTTCCGAAAAGTGCTTTTAGATTTTTATAGAGGAAAGCCATTAGTTTTAAAGTAATACCAGAAACCAAATAATGAAAAAACGAATAATAATAATAGGGAGCCTCATACTTTTAGTCATAGTTTTACTTTTTGTATTCAAAGGAAAAGGTAGAGAAGACTTAAAAGTATCTGCCGAAGAAGCTGCCAAACGCAGCATTATTCAAACCGTAACTGCTACCGGTAAAGTTCAGCCCGAAATAGAATTGGCTATAAGCCCTGACGTATCAGGCGAAATAACCGACATTTATGTAAAGGAAGGCGATACCGTAAAGGAAGGACAAATACTATTAAAAATAAAACCCGACCTTTATATCTCCTCAGTTGACAGGGCAAATGCCGGAGTAAGTACGGCTTTATCAGGAAAAAAAATGGATATGGTAATGTTGACACAAGCCCAGTCACGACTGGTAGAAGCCACTTCAAATTACAAACGGTCAAAAGAATTATTTGATAAAAAAGCCATCAGCAAAGCCGAATTTGAAAAAGCTGAATCAGCTTACCAAATAGCCCAATCGGATGTAGAATCGGCCAAAGAAAAAATAGCGTCATCCGATTTTACCATAGATAATGCTCAGGCCAATTTGCGTGAGGCAAAACAAAATTTGGCGAGAACCATTATTTATGCCCCAACCGATGGAACAGTTTCAAAAATAAATAATAAACGCGGTGAACGGGTAGTGGGAACAGCCCAAATGCAGGGCACTGAAATAATGCGGATTTCTAATTTTACCAATGTGGAAGTAAGGGTGGACGTGAATGAAAATGATATTTTAAAAATTAAAAAAGGCGATTCGGCTGTTATAGAAGTAGATGCTTATGGGGAAAGAAAATTCAAGGGAATTGTAACACAGATAGCAAAGGCATCAAACAAAGCAGCAGCAAGTATGAGCACCGATCAGGTAACCACATTTGAAGTGAAAATACGAATGTTAAAATCGTCTTATCCGGATTTGATGGTCAATAACACCATTCCTTTTTTACCGGGTCTGTCGGCCAATGTGGATATACAAACCAATCGTGGCGATGGCTTAATTTGCCTGCCAATAGAAAGCGTTACAACCCGGACTGAAGAAACAAAAAGCGGCAAAAACAAAACTATTAAAAAAGGGGAAAAAGAGGAAATTGTATTTGTTGTAGAAAATGGAAAAACAGTTCGCAAAAAGGTAGTAACCGGTATTCAGGATAATATGTACATTGAAATTAAATCGGGCGTAAAACTAAAAGATAAAGTAATAACCGGGCCTTACGATATATTATCAACCACATTAGACAGTGGACGAAAAGTAAAAGTGGTAAAAAAAGAAGAATTGTTTGAGGGGAAGAAAGACTAGACAGCTGATAACATTTAGCTATCGGTTGGTGTCTCCACCAACCGAAAAATAGTTAACCAAGAGTTAGTGTATTTTAGTGCTTTTGTGTTTTAGCGGCAAAGAAAAAAAATGAATAGTTTATTTGATAAAGAAACCAATCGGGAAATTATTACCCGGATTAACCAACTTACTCCCGAAACCAAAAACTCATGGGGCAAAATGAGTGTATCACAGATGGTATCTCATGCTCAACGGCCTTTACTCGTAGCCTTTGGCGATTTAAAACTAAAACGGGGAATACTCGGGATTTTATTTGGAAACATGGCTAAAAAATCAATGGTGAAGCCTGAGCCTTTTAAAAAGAATATGCCAACCGACCCACATTTTATTGTAAAAGAACATGGCCCGTTTGAGGAAGAAAAACAAAAACTAATTGGGTTGGTAAAACGATTTGCCACAGAAGGCCCTGACGGAATTACCAAAGAAACGCATCCTTTTTTTGGGAAACTTACCGTGGAAGAATGGGATATTTTGCAGGTGAAACATTTAGACCATCACCTGAGGCAGTTTGGGGTTTAGCTTAATTTCTCAACTTCCTTCTGATAATCAAACTGCAAATCTTCGTGTAGTTTTTCAATGGCTTTATTAATTTTTAAAAGTTGCTGGTCGTATAAATTGGTGAGCAAGGTATTGCCGGTATTGGCATAGCCTGCGGATTTCATTTTCATGCTAAAGTAAATTAATAATTCCACTTCCGTTTGTTTTATCCCCGAAAATTTGATGAACTTATTGGTGGATTTTAAAATTTTGCGCAGCGATTTTTTAACTACATACAGATTGATTTTATTGATGGCTGAAAATTGGTTGTCAATTTCGGTTTTAATTTTTTCTATATATGCCGCTTCATCATGGGCTTCAAAAAGAAGGTAGCTGAGCAACTCTTTATTTTCGCGTTTGTAGCGCGATAGCCTTAAACACAATTCGGCTAATTGTTCAGGTGATAAAAAACCGAGTTCTTTTTTTATTGCGTTTAATGAAACCGATTCCATGTATTAGAGACGCAAAAATAGTTTAATAAAGCGCGAATCATAAACTTGCTTTACTATTTTCGCTGAGATTATCATCTTGGTTTCATCCATAAAAATATCACCGCAAAACCTTTTACCCAAAGACGGGGAAATTTTTTATTTTCCTGATTTTTACAATAAACATGAAAGTGAGTTATTTTATAAAGTATTACTCGCGAATGTAGAATGGCAACAGGAAAAAATAAAACTCTTTGGAAAAACTCATGATATTCCCCGCCTCACTGCTTTGTATGGGAATGAAGATAAACCTTACACCTATTCTGGCATTACAATGAGTCCAAATGAATGGCTCCCGGAACTTTTAGAGATAAAAGATAAAATAGAAACGATAGCAGAAACTGAATTTACAACGGTATTGCTCAATCTCTATAGAACCGGCCTGGACAGCATGGGCTGGCACAGCGATGATGAAAAGGAATTAGGAATAAATCCGGTTATAGCCTCGGTTAGTTTTGGGGCAAGGCGAATTTTTAAATTACAACATAAAATAGATAAAAACCTAGCAATTAAAATAGAATTGACGGACGGGAGTTTACTTTTAATGCAAGGCCAAACGCAGCATCATTGGCGGCATTCCGTTCCTAAAACTTCAAAAAAAATAAAACCGAGAATTAATTTGACGTTTCGGAAGATTGGGTAAAAAAAATAACACAGCTTGCCCCGAGAAATAGGGGCAAGCAGTGTTTAATTTGTCTGCCTCATCCCCTCCATATCCACCCGCATACTTTGCAGCATGGCCATGATACTGTCCAAACTCAATTCCTCGTTTTTGGCATCGGATACATTGAGGTTGCACACAAATTCCCAGATTTCTACAATATCGGAAACGGGCACAGTATAAGGTTTGTAGTTTCTGTTATCGGAATAAAGTTCCAGCACATTTCCTTTTTTATACACCCGTTTATAAACCACCCCTTCGGTTTGGGTAATTAAAACATAGGTTTTTCCATCGGTAATATGATTTAAGGATTCTACAAATTTGCCAAACACATAGCAGCCATCGCGTAGCGGCGGCATGCTATCGCCTTTGATGGGGAAGGCCCGGTGCTTGCCGGTAACATGAAAGGGCAGATTCATCAGCGGTAGTTTTTCGATGTATTCAGGGTCGGAATACCCGTTGAGATAACCGGCCGAAGCACTTACGGTCACCACTTCCACCCGGTCGTTATTATCCTTATCTACCACAATTGGGAACAGCAAGCGGTTTTCACCCACCTTGATAAAGGAGTCGAAATCAAAGGTTCTCAGGTCGCATTTTATAAGGGCATCAATAGCTATGTGAAACAGGTTGGATAGTTTAATTAAAACGTCGATGGGTGGGTCGCAGCGGGTTTCTTCGTAGGAGCCAATGCGGGCACGGGTTATATCCAGTTCATCGGCCAATTGTTCCTGCGACCATTTTTTTAAAGACCTTAAATGTTTAATGTTTTTTGAAATAAAGTTCATATTGCTAAAATATGTAGCAAATATAAACTAAATATAATAGTAATTTTGATGTGTGAAAAAAAAGGTAAAAAAAAATTTAAAAGTGCAAAATTATTGCGGCAAATAAAACCTTAGTAGAAAAATAATATCTCCTGAACATACCTTATTACCTTATTTTATGGGCAATAAGGTAATAAGGTTGAAACATATTTACAGTTTCTATTAAGGTTTTTCTCCTATCGGTTGGTGTCGCACCAACCGATAGGCAATTATCCATTGCAGTTCAATTTATTGAACTGTAAAAGATAAGAAGGCCAAAAGGCTTTAGCCAAATAAGAAATCTACTGCCATAAACAAACAGATTTAGTGAAATTTAGTGCCTTAGTGTTTTAGTGGCAAATAAAAAAATGAACCGCAATATTGTCCATATAGATTTAGATTCTTTCTTCGTATCGGTAGAAAGATTGACCAACCCCCAATTGGTGGGCAAGCCTGTACTGGTAGGCGGCACCAGCGACCGGGGTGTGGTGGCCTCGTGCAGTTACGAGGCCCGAACCTTTGGCATCCATTCGGCCATGCCCATGAAAATGGCGCGACTGCTATGCCCTGAAGCCATCATTGTAAGGGGCGACCACGGTGAATACAGCAAATATTCCGATATCGTTACCGAAATTATCGGTCAGGATGTTCCGCTGTATGAAAAAACCTCTATTGACGAATTTTATATTGACCTTACCGGAATGGATAAGTTTTTTGGCTGCTATAAACTGGCCACCGAACTCCGCAAAAAAATTACGAAAGAAACCAACCTGCCTATTTCGTTTGCTTTATCCACCAACAAAACGGTATCGAAAGTAGGAACCGGTGAAGCCAAGCCCAACGGCCAAAAGGAAATTCCCTTTGGTACGGAGAAAGGGTTTTTGGCACCCTTATCCATACGCAAAATACCGATGGTAGGGGATAAAACCTATCAACTGCTGCGGGGCATGGGTATAGCATGGATACACACGTTGCAGGATATGCCTGTTGAACTGATGCAGCAGGTATTGGGCGAAAACGGAACGGTTATTTGGCGCAAAGCCAATGGCATTGACAATTCGCCCGTGATACCGTATTCGGAGCGGAAGTCCATCAGCACCGAGCGAACGTTTGATAAAGATACCATTGATGTAAAAGCATTAAAAAATTTATTGATTGGAATGACCGAAAAATTAACCTTTCAGTTGCGCAGCGAAGATAAATTAACGGCTTGTGTGGCGGTAAAAATTCGTTACTCCGATTTTAATACCTACACCATGCAGGCCCGCATTGCCTATACAGCTCTCGACCATGTATTGATAGAAAAGGTAAACACCTTGTTTGATAAGTTGTACCAGAAACGCATGCTGATCCGGTTGATAGGAATACGGTTCAGCCATTTGGTGCAGGGCGGTCATCAGTACAGTTTGTTTGAAGAAACCGTTGAGCAGATAAACCTGTATCAGGCCATGGATAAAATACGGAAACGCTATGGCAAAAACGCCGTGAACCGGGCGGCAGGCATGGATTTTGAGCCGCATGATTTTAATCCGTTTAATGGAGTGAGGAAATGATTTGGAGATGAGGAAATTTGGAAATTTGGAAATTTGGAAATTTGAAGATGAAGTAATTTGAAAATAAGGAACTAATGTTTCCCGCAGCAGTAGTTCCCCTTGTGTGTAAGGATGTGAAATGGCGAAGGGGGTAGGGGGATGTTTTTAAAAATATTAAAATGAGTTAAAACAGGAAACACATCCCCCTACCCCCTTCAAAGGGGGACGGCTGACGCACGAGCATTGGCCACGAAATATAAACAGTTTAATTATAAAATTTTTAAGAATACGCATAATGGGTGCATCCCAAATTGTCGCTTATCTTGAAACACATAGGTACATAGATATTTAAGAATTCAAATAGGTTATTCCCCATGTGCTTTACTATGTTACTATGTTCCTATGTGGTTCAATTTTTTATTCATGTTAACATTTTAACGACAATTTGGGATACACCCCGCATAATCACATTTCTCATATCTCTATACTCAAAATCTCATATCTAAAAAAAAATGCTCCTCAACTGCCACACCTATTACAGCTTTTGTTATGGTACCTTTTCGGTAGAAGGGTTGTTGGACGAAGTATATAAAAAAGGCTATACCAGCTTTGCCCTTACAGATATTAACAACACCTCGGCTTGCATTGATACCATTCGATTGGGTAAAGAAAAGGGAATTAAACCGGTGTTAGGCATTGATTTTAGAAACCATGCCCAACAGCAGTATGTAGGAATTGCGAGAAATAATGAAGGTTTTAAAGAACTGAACGAGCACCTTTCTTTTCATTTACACAATTGCACGGATTTTGAAAACAGAGCCCCCGAATTTAACCATGCCTATATTATTTACCCTTTAAATAATTATAAGGGCTGGAAATTGAGAGATAATGAATTTGTAGGAATAAGCATAAATAACCTCAGCACTTTTTCCTTTTTATCAACAAAGCATCAGGAAGACAGGTTGGTTATATTGCAAACGGTAACATTTGCCAACAAAGGCCGCTTCAATGCCCACCGCCTGTTGCGGGCCATTGATACCAATAATTTACTGAGCAAATTGCCCCTGGATCAACAAGCCAAAGGCGATGAAATATGTTTGGAAAAAACGGAACTTTATGCAGCGTTTGCACAATACCCAACCATTGTTTCCAATACCGAACGGCTGCTGAACGATTGCTCTATGGATTTTGAATATGGTAAATTAGCCAATAAAAATTTAAAATTTTATACCTCAAGCATTGCCGATGATGTTCAATTTTTGCGCAGCAAATGCATGGAAGGCCTGCATTACCGCTACCCAAACCCAACGGACGAAGTATTGCAACGCATAGAAAAAGAACTGGACGTGATTACCCAACTCAATTTTTCCTCCTATTATTTAATCAACTGGGATATTATACAATATGCCCAACACAAAAATTATTACTATGTGGGACGGGGGAGTGGCGCCAATAGCATTGTAGCTTATATTTTGCGAATAACGGATGTGGACCCCATAGAACTTGATTTATACTTTGAGCGCTTTATCAATCTCTACCGACAAAATGCCCCCGATTTTGATATGGATTTTTCGTGGACGGACAGGGATGATATTACCCGTTATATTTTTGAACGCTTTGGAAAAAATAAACAAACCGCCTTGTTAGGTGCTTACAATACCTTTCAAAACGATGCCGTAACCCGCGAACTGGGTAAAGTTTTTGGTTTGCCTCCCGGTGAAATTGACCGGCTGCAACAGGCTTCCCGATACCCGGACATTGACGATTTGGGCAAACTTATTTTGCAATACAGCAAACTTATTCATGGCTTTCCCAGTCATCTAACCATCCATTCCAGCGGTATCATTATTTCCGAGCAACCCATTGCCTACTATTCCGCCACTAACATGCCGCCCAAAGGATTTCCCACCACCCAGTTCAGTATGTTGGAAGCAGAGGATATCGGGCTTTATAAATTTGATATTCTCAGCCAAAGGGGTTTGGGTAAAATTAAGGATTGCATCAGCATTGTTAAACAAAATAAAGGCGATGTGTTTGATGTTCACGATGTGGCCCGGTTTAAACAGGATGAAGAAGTAAAAAAAATATTGCGCAAGGGAAATACCATTGGCTGCTTTTATGTAGAATCGCCGGCCATGCGCATGTTATTGGCCAAGCTAAAGGCGGACGATTATCTGCGGCTGGTGGCGGCCAGTTCCATTATACGCCCGGGTGTTAGCAAAAGCGGGATGATGCGGGAATATATTGTGCGCTTCCGCGATGAAAATTTGTGTAAAAAAGCCAAAGACCAAATGCCTGAGCTTTATAATTTACTGGAAGAAACCTACGGCGTAATGGTGTATCAGGAAGATGTGATAAAAATAGCCCATGAGTTTGCCGGCCTTACCCTGGCCGAAGCTGATTATTTGAGACGAGGCATGTCGTGGAAATTTAAAAAACGCAATGAATTTGCCCAGGTAAAAGATAATTTTTTTAATAATTGTATAAAAAAAGGCTACGATATAAAACTGGTAACCGACATCTGGACCCAGATAGAAAGCTTTGCCAACTTTGCTTTTTCCAAGGGGCATTCGGCCAGTTATGCCGTGGAAAGTTACCAGGCCTTGTTTTTAAAAGCGTATTATCCTTTGGAATATATGGTGGCCACGCTCAATAATGGCGGGGGTTTTTACCGTCCTGAATTATATATCCACGAAGCCCGCATGCACGGGGCCAAAATAGAACCACCCTGCCTCAACAACAGCGGGGTGCTCTGTGAAATTAAAGGAAAGACGATTTATTTGGGTTTGAGTATGATTGCCGAATTGCAACATCAAAACATCATTGAAATATTGGAAGAACGCCAACGGAACGGCCTGTTCCTCGATATGTATGATTTTGTAAAACGGGTTCCCTTATCCATAGAACAAATGCGCTTGTTGATACGGGCCAAAACTTTGAATTTTACGGGCCGCAATAAAAAAGAATTGCTTTGGGAAATACACGCCATGCTGCAACCTGTAAAACAACCCGTTCGCATAAAAGAACTATTTGAAACCACCATAAAAACCTGGAAGCTGCCCGCCCTTGTGGATTCTAAAATTGATGAAGCTTTTGATGAAATAGAATTGTTCGGATTTCCTTTGTGTTCGCCCTTTGATTTGCTAAAAGACCCTATCCCAACTACGCTTAAATCGGAAGATTTTAAAAGTAATATTAAAAAATATGTGGCCATTACCGGCTACCTCATTACCGTAAAACCTACCCGCACCAGCAAAGGCGACCGCATGTATTTCGGAAC
>CAYHCM010000084.1:0-6751 GCA_964355045.1 uncultured Chitinophaga sp.
GATATTCCATATTTCAGGCCTTAGGTTATTCGTGTATTTATTATAACGATTGGGTAATAGCTTTTAAAATTATCAGCAATACTTTTATAGTTTACGAAGTGGCTTTAGGAACACTTTTTTTATGAATGAGAAATGGAAATATATTTTACAACATATAATAAGTGAGGGAATGTATTCCGTTTCCGAGGATGTTAGGGAGATTGATGCCTTAGGTTGATGAAATGATGCATTGGTTCAAATTCGGAGGAAAAATTAATTACTATTATTTATAAATATTTAGGTATGTCATTTAAAGAATCTATCGAACTTATTGCACTTAGTAAAAAAGAAGAATTATCGGAAGACGAAGAAAGTAGGCTTGAATATTTACAAGATGAATATAAGAGTGTCAAAATAAAAGATTTTATAAAGTTATTTATTAACCCATTTCTTCCGGCAGTAAAGGATATAGGTAATTATACTATGGGAGGCACTCGGACTTTACACAAGCATGCCAACCTTAGTAGTTTTTCTTTAAATAGTTATTTTAATAACAGTATATATCAATTCAGACTTAAAAAAAATCAAAGACTAATTCATTACACTTCACTTTCTTCATTAATGAGTATTATTAGAGAAGGTAAAATAAGACTGTATTCGATGAACCACAAAGTTGACCCAGGGGAAGTAATCCATACTTCAAGAATTATGGGGTATAAAGATTCTCTTTTGAAACAAATTAGAACTGAATTGTTCTGTATATCTTTTGCACTTCTTGATGAAAATACTTCAGAAGTATTTGATCATTGGAGATTATATGGTCATGATGGTGAAGGTGTGGGTATCGTTTTTTCTTTCGATTTAGAAGACATTGAGAATTGGTTTCAATTTCATATATCCAAAATCCATTATGATACACATGAAAATAATCCATTTAATAAAAAACAAGCGGAGATAGATGAATGGCAGATTCGCGAAGAATTTCAAATAAGAGAAACACATAATTTATTTTCTAAACTATTCGCTTTTCATAAATCAAGTATATTTTCTTCGGAAAATGAAGTCAGATTATTAAAGTACGAAAAACATAATCATTTACAAGAAGGTATTAATATAAATTCAAAAAAAAACAGTGTGTATTTAGACATTAATAAATTTGGTCAAGAAAGCTATTTTATAGAGTTAGAGTTGGGAAAAGTCTATGAATTGAAATACGAAGGCAAAGAAGGATTCTTTAAAGATTATCACAAATCAATTCCAAAATTAAAGATAGAAAAAATAATTTTAGGTTACGGAAGTTCTTGGGAAAAAGGAAGTATAAAAAGGATGGAGACCATACATAAACAAGCTCAATTGACTTTGGGTTATACTTTTGAAATAGATCGATCTATGTTTATGAATCACTTTGAGTAAGACTATATGTTCCCAAATAGTCCTCATTTGCAGCCAGGATTTAAAAATTATCTCACAACTGCTTGTTTCACAAATCCTTGTTATAATCAAGAAATATTTAACACGAATAAAATTGAAAGGTTTTAAGGTCTATGATAAAGTTATTTATTAATTGAAATATTTTCATTTAATAAAAACATATATTTGAACGGCCTTAAAAAAAAATAAATCATGGAAAATGCAAAAAAGCCAAAAACATTATTAGGTTTTATTGTTGCTGGAATAAAAAATGAACAGCAAAAAGGAATCAAAGAGAGTAAAGAAATCAGATATGATAGGGATTTTATTGAATCTGCAACTGAAAGAGAAATTCAAAATCAGATTTATATTACACTTAGAAATATTGAAAAGGCGCAAGATAATTCCTGCAGTAAACTATCAATCATTGCAGGAATAGCGATATTTTATCTTGTTTGTACTATTCTCGTTTTCGCTTTTTATATACTCTTTTTCAATCTTAAATAAATTTTTTTCGGTCGATGAATTCGCAGGAGGTAACCTTCTAAACCTCCAAGGTACATTGTTGGTTCGAGTTTATCCAAAGGTGCTGTTGCGAGTTTTCAAAACTCGTTTACAATAATTCAACTCCTTTAGTCAAGTTCGAGTTTTAAGACATATTTTTTTTCAAAACTCAATTAATGCCTCACCATTAAACAAGCGATGCTCATTGTGATTGACATACCTTGCTAGTCCAAGTTTATCCATGCTAGTCCGAGTTTGTCCGAAGGTGCTGATGCGAGTTTTCAAAACTCGAACCTTCTGCTACTATAGAGTATTCCATTTGTCTTAAAACTTGAAATACAAGAATCCAATCAAAATAAAATAACTTTGTAAAATGATTACCGCCCTTCAACAAAACCTAATACGGGAAATAACCGGTAGATATAATCCTGTGTTAGTTGGTATTTTTGGTTCTTATGCCCGCAATGAGAATACTTCAAAAAGTGATTTGGATGTTTTGATTGATCTCCCATCAAACCTTGATTTATTAGAATTAATAGGTCTGGAGCAAGAACTATCGGAAGCCCTCGGTGTATCGGTAGATTTGGTAACTGCCAAATCGGTTAATGAACGCTTAAAGCCTTATATAAATAAAGACTTAGTTAGGATTATTTAATGATAAAGAACGCTTCAGTTTACTTATATCATATTTCGGATTGTATTTCTAAAATTAAAGAATACACCAAAGAAATGGATGAAGAAAAGTTTCTGGCAAATAGTTTAATACAGGATGCTGTAATCAGGAATTTTGAAATAATTGGTGAAGCCACCAAACAACTTGATATGGATTTTCGTGAAAAATATCCCGAAATAGAATGGAAAAAAATGGCAGGATTGAGAGATAAATTAATTCATGGCTATATCGGGGTAGATTTATGGGCAGTATGGGGATTTATTGAAAGAGTTATTCCGGAATTGGAAAGAGATATTAATAATATTATCAAACTTGAACAAGGTCAATAAATTTTATTTCACTCTTTAAAATATATTTCGCCCCTGCTGGCATGAGTTTTTAGTCAAATCCTATTTTTCAAAACCCAATCACTGCCTCACCATTAAACAACCGATGTTCATTGTGATTGACATACCCCAATTGGTTGGTAAGCATAGTAGTATTTCCAATTTTAAATGGAGGCGTGTTGCAATGATGGTGGCCGTAAATCCAGTAATCGGCCTGGCAGGTTTCAATAAAATCAAATAATTCAGTTACAAAAGCCCCATTGATATCACTGTTTTTAAATTGTTCAGGATAATTCATAAACGTAGGCACATGATGTGTAACTACTATTCTTTTTTTAGTAGATGGTTTGGCCAAGGCAGTTTTTAAAAAATCCAGATCATGTTTGTGCATCGCATTAAAATCGGTAGCTATCAGGTTTTTACCTTTGTTTTTTATAACCCAAAAATCGTTTACACTTCGCTGTACAGGCCATTCCTGTAGCTGAGGGATATGGCTCCAAAGGGTGCTGAAAACCAGTTCCACATTTTGATATTCTATGGTTTGGTTGTTAAGCAAAATTACATTCTTGCGTATTTTTTTATGTAGTGATTGAAATTTCTCAACCTCAACTTTCTCAACCTCAGCCTCAACCTCAGCCTCAACCTCAGCCTCAACCTCAGCCTCAACCTTAACATCTCCTACCTCAATCTTTCCAAACCTTACATTTATATCTGCAATATCTGAATGGTAATATTCATGATTGCCCGGTATCCAATAAGTCATTTCAAAATTATCGGAAACAAAATCCAAAAAACTACAGGGTTTATTCAATAATTTAAACGGTAAAATATCTCCGGCCAAAATCAGGATGTCCGCTTTGGGAATTAAAGGATTTTTAATCAAATAATCTTCATTGGTTTTAAACTCCAGATGCAAGTCGGAACAATATTGGATGGTTTGGGTGTTTAACATGATAAACTTTAAACAAAGCTTTACTGCAAATAAAACGTTTATCAACAAAAAAGGCTTCCAAAAAATTTGAAAGCCCTGATTTTTATAAAATATTTTGTGCTATTGAGCTTCCAGTTTTACAAATTTTTGAACCACAACCTGTTCGCCAAAAATAAAGCGGAGATAATACACGCCGGCTGGTAAGGTGCTTTTTAAACCTCCAATTTCACCTGAATGAAATCCGGCGGTTTGGGTCTGGTTATCAGCTATGGTTTGATTGTACTTCCCGGTAATATCATAAAGCGAAATACTTACGGGCACATCTTTTTTTAGAAAATAATTGTAAGTAATTCTTTCGCTGAACGGGTTTGGGAATAAGGTAACGGAAACACCCGGATTGACATTTGGTTTCATGGTGGTTCCTGAATTATCGGGAATTACATTCTGTGATGTAGTGTTTATTTGAGGGGTGTAAACGGATGCTGTTTTTGTAATTTCAGGGGTCATACTATTTGCATAGGTATTTTCCACACTGCTTATAACCAATACCGGGTATCTGTATCCTTCGGCATACCAGGCATATTTTACGATATTAACAATTACTTTGCCGCAAGGATTTACCTGAATTCCTTTTTTAACCGATTTTACCCGCATCACATTTTCAAGAATTAAATTTGGCATAAGCAAAGTGCCATATGCATCGGCGCTTACAGTATTATCGCCTGTAAAATCTATACGGTAGGTTTCATTAAAAAAAGCTACTCCCACAAACGGATCCGTAAATTGATTGCCATAGGAAAAGGGATATTTCATTTTTAAAACCGGATCGGAATAAACCATATTCATATTTTTTATATGATTTGCATAACCCAATTCTTCCAAAGAATTTTCAGTTGAACTCATAAAATATGTGTATCCATCATCCAATAAGGATAAATTGGAATTAACGATACCTGCAGGTTTTTGGGAAGCTGCAGGAAGAAATGAAGTCACTGGGTTTTTGTCGGTAAACTGAATTTTTGAAAAATCCCAAACCTGATTTGGCCCGGCATTGCCAGGTTCTTCAAATTGAATTTCGTGGTAGGTACAGGATTCACCTGCGATTAGGGAGTTGTTTTGACGCGTCAAGGTAGTTTGCGCCAGCAAACTGAATGACAAAAAAGATAAAATTGTAAAAGAAAATAATTTTCGCATCGTAATTTTAAAATTAGTTTACAATAATAATCCAATTTTAACCGATTCGATACAAGGCTTTAATAAATTTATAAAAAGAAATCCCCGGTTTGGGTCAAGGAAGCCTTCCTTTTGAAGGAAGGCTTCCTTAAATGCTTTAAATGAACTACCTTCGCAGCCACAATACGATTTAATACACAGCGATTATTCTTTTTATTTTTAATACTTCTCCTTTTTTGCTACCGCTCTTTCAGGATTTTAGTTTCACTTACAGCGGTAACAAAAATTTATAAAAACAACCCATGACATTTCAAAATTTAAACCTTATTGAGCCCATATTAGATGCGCTCAAAAGCGAAGGTTACACCACACCCACACCCATTCAACATCAAGCTATTCCTATAATATTAGAAGGTAAAGACCTGTTGGGTTGCGCCCAAACCGGCACCGGAAAAACAGCAGCCTTTGCCATCCCCATTTTACAATTATTACGTGGAAGACAAAATCTCCATGGCCCCCGAAAAATAAAATCATTAATACTTACCCCAACCCGCGAACTCGCTATTCAGATTGATGAAAGCTTTGCTGCTTATGGCAAACACTGCGGGCTGAACCATTTGGTGGTTTTTGGGGGTGTAAGCCAATTACCGCAAACCAATTCACTTCGGCGAGGTATTGATATTTTGGTAGCCACTCCGGGACGTTTGCTCGACCTGATGACTCAAGGATTTATTGATCTTAGAAACCTTGAAATATTGGTTTTGGACGAGGCCGACCGTATGCTGGACATGGGTTTTATCAATGACGTAAAAAAAATTATTGCTAAAATTCCTTCCCGACGCCAAACCTTGTTTTTCTCAGCCACCATGCCGGCTGAAATTCAAAAATTAGCGAATACCATTCTAAACAATCCGTCTAAGGTTGAGGTATCACCCGTTTCATCCACTGCCAATACGGTTGAGCAAAATTTATTTTTAGTAGAAAAAAGTGATAAACGGGCTTTACTTATCCATTTGCTTCAGGATAGAAAAATAGTTTCAGCTTTGGTTTTTACCCGAACCAAACACGGAGCTGATAAAGTAGTAAAAGATTTGGCCAAAGCAGGAATAGGTGCCGAAGCCATTCATGGAAATAAATCGCAAAACGCCCGTCAACGGGCTTTGAGCAATTTTAAAAGCGGGGCTACCCGTGTTTTAATTGCTACGGATATTGCAGCCCGGGGAATTGATATTGAAGAATTAACACATGTTATAAATTACGAACTTCCCAATATTTCGGAAACGTATGTGCATCGTATTGGCCGAACCGGACGAGCCGGCGCCAGCGGAATAGCACTATCCTTTTGTGATGCCGAGGAAAAAGAATATTTAAGGGATATTCATAAATTAATTGGAAAAAATATTCCATTGGTGCCCGATCATCCTTACCAAATGCGAAATACATCTATTGAAAAAGTTCCTTCACAACCGGGTGATAATAACAAAAAAGGACATTCAAAGCCCAATTCCGACAGGGGCGCCGGCCAATGGAGAAACGGGAGATCGAGGACGAGGAGTTAATTCGATGACGTTGATTTTAGCTGGCATTAAGAGAATTTCCTATTCATCGTTTTTAACCATAAAGATTTTTTTTCAAAATCCTTTTTTAATTGGAAAAAATTCTATATTTGTTATCTAATTAAAAAAATTATGAAATCAGCCATCAGCCATCAGCCATCAGCCATCAGCCATCAGCCATCAGCCATCAGCCATCAGC
>CAYHCM010000084.1:6851-16592 GCA_964355045.1 uncultured Chitinophaga sp.
ATCAGCCATCAGCCATCAGCCATCAGCCATCAGCCATCAGCCATCAGCCATCAGCCATCAAAGCTATTAACTTTAATTTTTGCTCTTCTATTTCTTTCGTCTTTTTCTAAAGCTCAATCTTCCTGCTGTAGTTTGACAATAGTAAGCGAGGTGGATTGTATGATAGAGCTTGAAATAAAATGTGACGGAAACGTCATGGATTGCTCAGATCCAACCACTCAAGCTGCATATCCTTCAACTGTTGCACCCGGGCCAAATTGGTACTATCTTTTTGCAAATACTCCAATAGTGGGATGTAATTATACCAGATATAATGTTCAACCGGGAAATTCAAGTTCGCCTTCCACTTCTGTTCATTATCTTCTACCTGGCTCTTGTCCCTGTGATTTGGAAATTGAACTTTTTGGTGTTGGATACACACTTACAGGCAATACAATTTTTGACAACTCAACTACAGGCCACCTAACAGATAATTTAGGAACTTCAGGTGGCTGCTGCCCAGGTGGTATTTCTGTAAACTTTGATTACGCCAATTGCACGCTTTATTTAACTATGCCTTCATGCCCATAATCTTACTATAATGATTAATAAAAAATTAATTCTATCAATATTATTTTGCATTTTATATTCTTATTGCCCGGCGCAAAGAATAATAGATTATTTAGCGGGCTATGTAAATCAAACTACAAACCTTCAGAGGCAAAATATAGATGTTAATGGTAATAATTCTCTTAGTAACGGAAACTATCGATTTGAAACCGATGGTAAAAGTATTTATTATATTATTAATAGTGTTGGCAATAGTAAATTTGAATCGTATGTCGATGTAATTAATATAACAGAACCAACATATAGAGATACCTTTAACTCTCAATTGGTTTTTTTAAAATACGAATTGTCAACTAAAAAATTTACTGCTAAAACTTTTGGAAGTAATTATTTTAATGTGGTTTATAAGGTGCAAATGGATGAAGATAAACGAAGCATTTGCACAGTTATAAGTACCTGCGGCGATTCAGTTTACTTAAACCCTGCCAATCCTAATGAGCTTATTAAATTTCCGAACCGACTGCGTAGGTTTTGGCTGCTCAATTTCGATTTAAATGGTCAATTGCTTTCCAAGTGTCTTTTGGCCGAAGCGGAGTATAGTTTAAAAATGCCATTGCTTACCTACAATTTAGGAGTTTCAGTTTTGGGTAAATTTAATTATTTAGGAAATATTATTATTACATTTATCCCCGATAATTCTGTAGTGAATTTACTTCCCGGCCAATTTAATGATTCAATAAAGTTTGAAAACAATAAATTTTATATTGCCTGTTTCAATACCAAAAATTTAAAAATTGAATGGCTGCGAAAAATTGAGAGAGGAAAGCTAATTCTTTTTTCTTATAACCTTCCGAATGTAAACTACATGCTGGCTTTTAATTTGAATAGAAGACCAAATATAACACTAGATTCAGTAATACTTATAAAAGATGCCTGGGGTAATATTACCGATTATTATGATTTTCAAACTGAAAAAATTAAGGATAATCATGTAATGACAAAAGTTTTTAAAATAAACGACAGCGGTAAAATGGAGGTGGTAATGAGTTTTGATTCAAGAGACCATGAAACAGTTAGCCCGCGAACAGTCATTACGTCCATAGTGCAAAACCGGCAGGATATGCTTGCAACTATACGGTCGGCAGATACCGTTACCATTAATGATAAGTCGTTTATTGGTGTGGTAAATAAGAATGAAAGCACCTCAAAGTCAAATCTCCCGGTAAGATACTTGTTGCTTCAAGTAAAATTGAACACAACTAAATTTGATACCTATAAACTTACAAATTCAGTGGATTCGATGGCTCCAATAGGAATTTTTAAGGGGGCAAATGGCTTTTATGTTTTATTTACTTACGATAATAAATCATCAAGCTTTAATATATTACCTTCCGATACCATTGTTAATTTTAGGGACGACAAAACATATTTAGATTATAGACTTGGTGCTTACAATACACTTTGCAGCTACGATTCCAATTACAAATTAAAGTGGTTGCATAAAAGCTCCCCTATCAATACAATTTCTGATTTTGGTTCAACCCTCATTTTCGATTATGCGCCCAATAATGCACATGATTTTGATTTTAAACCTGAATCCATATTTGAAATTAACCCTATGCCTGTGCTTATAGCGGCCGGTATTTATAATTGTAAACCCATTGCGTATTTTGATACCACGCAGAAGGGAAATACTGTTCGGTTTATTAATTTAAGCGAGTATAATGTAAGCTATAAATGGGATTTTGGCGATGGAACGACTACAACTCAAAAATCGCCAAAACATTTTTTTAAATCCAATACCAATGGCTATAAAATTTCGCTTATAGTTACTAATTCATGCGGAACTGACACGTTCGTCAGGTATTTTAAAAATACCGTAAACATTAAGAAATTCAGTAATTCATGGATATTAAAAATTTATCCCAACCCAGTAAAAAATAATATTTTCTTTATTGAAAACCCTTATATCATTGAACTGCACTCAATAAAATTGTTTAATACATTTGGCCAGCAAATAGAAAATTTAACCATTGAAAAGGTAGATTCTTATAACTACAAATTAAATTTGAAACAAACAGTTGCTCAAGGTATTTATTTCTTAAAAGCGACTTCAAAGGATAATTCAAGTTTTATCGCTAAATTAATTATTCAATAATATTATAGATTATACGGGAAGTTGAATCCATTGCCGTTGACTAAAGTCAACGGCAATGGATATTTTACTTCAATATAGCTTCCACCGAATTAGCTGAAACCGAATGATACCCGGCTTTGGCTTTTGCAAATACTTTTTTAGCCCACACTTTCCCTTCCGATGTTTTTACTAATTCATCATAGATAGGCGTTAAAAATTTGCGGCGACCTACTGATATAAGAAATGTTTCTATTTGTGGCCTGTTTTGCAAATAACCAACTTTTATAGAAAGTGTAAACCAATCACACACAATTTCGGCATTGCTTCGGTTGCTGAATTTAAAAATTTTATCCCATGTTTTTACCTGTTCCAAGGTTGCTTTTTGGCCAAACTCGCGGATAAGATATTGCCAGTGATGGGTAGTAAAACCTATGGTATCGAAGGATTCAGGTTTTAAAGTGCCTTGCAAATATTTGCTCAACATTACAGCCACTTTTTTCAATTCAGAAGAAACCGGTTTAACGGCATCTGATGGCAATCCTTCGCCATATACCCAGGCATCCAAATTCGCAGCTTTTTTCCAATCCGGGTTTTTATCTAAAAGTTCTTTGTTTAAATAATCAATAAATCCCTCCGTATCCATATACCCAAACGCAT
The DNA here is from genome assembly GCA_964355045.1 of uncultured Chitinophaga sp. Classification (GTDB taxonomy): domain Bacteria; phylum Bacteroidota; class Bacteroidia; order NS11-12g; family UBA9320; genus JABWCE01. The sequence continues at coordinate 10,195 of CAYHCM010000084.1, forward strand.
TGGCTTTAAAATATTTATTCAAAAATTCATCCCATTTTTTTTTGCCCACTATTTTTTCGAGATGGCATAAAAAGAAGCGGCCTTTATCGTAGGCTACATCACTTAGTCCATCGTCAGGGTCGCGGCCGGATAAATCCAATTTTAATTTTGTATCCGCCTTTAAGCCGTCGGCTTTTAATTCAGCAATTGTTTCTTCCAAATCATTCCAAGCCAATACCTGCCTCATTTCATCATACGATTTTCCATATATTTTTTCCATGATGCGCTGTTCAAAATAATTGGTAAATCCTTCGTTTAGCCAAAAATCATTCCAAGTGGCATTGGTTACCAAATTTCCACTCCACGAATGAGCCAATTCATGGGCAATGAGTGATACCTGACTTCTATCTCCCGTAATTACTGTTGGTGTAGCAAAAGTCAATCGCGGATTTTCCATACCACCAAATGGAAAACTTGGGGGCAATACCAACACATCGTAGCGTTTCCAGATATATTCGCCGTATAATTTTCCGGCCTCGTTTATCATTTTTTGCATATCGGCAAATTCCCAGGCAGCTTTTTCAAGCATTCCCGGTTCAGCATAAATTCCGCAATCTTTACCCAGGGATTTAAAAACTATTTTTCCCGAACTTAACGCTAGTAAGTAAGAAGAAATAGGCTGTTCCATCTCAAAATTATATATTCCTGTTTCATTGGTTTGTTGGGGATTCGTAGCACTCATCAAGGCCAGATATCCTGGTTTGGTTTTTATTTTAGCGTTATATGTAAATTTAACGGCCGGGACATCCTGGCAGGGAACCCAACTTCGGGCAAGTATTGCCTGACTTTGGCTGTACAAAAATTCTTCTTTTTTATCATTTGTTTGCTCCTTGCTTAGCCATTGCAATGCTGCCGCTTCGGGATGAGTTTGGTAAAATATGGTTACTTCGTCATCCTTTTTTTCTAAAATGATAAATAATGGAGCACCAAAAACAGGGTCAATTTTGCCTAACCAAAATTTTAATTTTTTCCCTGAATGGTTTTTAACCTGCGAAATAGTTAGCTGTCGTGTGTCTAATATTAAAGTATCAGAGTTTTCATTTTTATCCAAAGTTAACGAAGCAAATCCTTTCAAAATATGCGTTTCCCAAAATATTTCAAGATTTAAAACTATATGCTTTATCCTTATCCGGTGCGGGTTTGAATAGGAATGTGGATCAGTGATGGAAAATATTTTTAAATTTTTTTCATCGTGCACATATTTTTTTTCATTCCGGCACGTTATTATCAGGATAGCTAAGGAAACTACCACAATCAATGATGAAATTTTTTTTAAATACATATAATAAATTAGCGGCCAAAATTAGCATTGTAAACAATACTAAACTAACTTTTATGACGTGGATAAAAATGACATTTCTACGTGAACAAATTATCATTCAAAATTTTAACTTTGCGCGCTTAACGCAAACAGCTATAAAAATAATGAATTATTACACCAGGACAATTGCCCTGATTATTTTAATGTTCTCAGGTCATTTGGTTTCATTGGCTCAAGATTATACCAATCCTGATTCAACATTGTTCGACAGCACTTCAGCTTTTTATGAATCGGGCAGAACTGTTGACGGCCCACCGCAACAGGTAAAAAAACCATATGTAAGGTATGTGGTTCCTTTCGATACAATTACCGAACTGGTTACCTACACCGAAGTAATAAATGAGGAAGAAGCGGGTACCGATTCATTATACTGGCGTGCAAAGCGCTGGATAAAACATGAATTTAAAGGCACAAAAAAACAGGTTATCAAAAAGGATGATAAAAAAGAATTCAAAATTGTGATGGAAGGTGAATTTCCATTGTTAATTGAAACCAATAAATTTTCAAAATCACAGAATGGCAGGGTAGTTTTTGACATGGAATTAAGGTTTAAGGAAGGACGTTATAAATACAAAATAAATAATTTGGTGCATGTGGTAGATCCTCCTCCTGGCGAGGAAAAGGAAATTAAAACCTACTTTGAGTTCTATCGTAAATCAACAATTAATCCTAAAGGAAATGATGCTGTGCTTATAGCCGCCGATAAAAAAGTTCAGAAAATGATTAGGGATCTTAAAAAATTTTGTAAGGAACCGATTTTTGTGGATGATGATGACTGGTAGATTTGCTCGTTTCCAGATTGTATGTAGCATAATAAAAGCTGCCTGATTTTTTCAGGCAGCTTTTATTTATAACAAAATACAAAGGGCATTTTCTATTTCCCCTTTATTTATTAATTCTATGGCAAAAGTTTCCTTATCTATATTAAGTTGAATTGAATTTTTTACTTCTTCGATTTTTTCCTTAGTAGGAAAATGTTCCAAATTGCCCAATCGCCCAAGGTGATTTCCTGTAAGTTTATTACTGTAACGAATATGTTCGGGCAATGAATCTATGCCAATACCAATTGTTGTTAATGGTTTTTGAACTTCAAATAATGCAGTACCATGGGCCCGACAATACCAATGACCACCCATGCGGGCTACCTGATCTATTTTGGTTTGGTCTATTTCTTCGTTGGCATCCAATACCGATTCATCAATATGAATACATTTTACTTCACAAATAATTAAATTTCCTGCTCCGCCTGATTGCCCGAGTTCTTTTACTTCCAACACTTCACATTCTATTTGAACCGGACTTTCCTTTACCCTAAAGGGTTTTACGGTCAAGGATTCGATAGGCGTAAAACCGCTTTTAATAAATTCATCAACCCCTTTGGGATAGGGGCTGCTGGCCAAACTCATTTGATGAACCATTGAGTAATTTACAATATTAATAACTACTTCCGGCACTTCCTTTACATTGTCATGGGTGTGTTTCGTTTCGCCGGTTCGTCCGCTTCGGGAAGGTGAAAAAATTAAAATAGGCGGATTTGCACTAAACACGTTAAAAAAACTAAAAGGCGCCAGATTTCGGATTCCGTTTTTATCCAACGTGCTTGCAAATGCTATTGGCCGTGGGCCAATGGCTCCGAGCAAATAATGATGAAGTTTGGGGACGGATATTTCTGAAGGGATAATTATTTTCATTGGGGGGGCAATTTTTATAAATATTTACAAATTCTTGCAAAAAGAAAAAAATAATATTCAATACTCAATTTTCAATGTTCATTGGCTTCGCAATAATTACAATATTAATTTAGAAGCTTTAACCCGTAATCCTTTTTTCTAAATTTACTAAACTAAGGGAAGCAATATTGTCTGCCGTTAGGTATTGATTATTGAGTGTTGAAAATTGAATATTGATCATTTTTTTTATTGAACGATTTTTATTTGAACCATTTTTATCAAACCTTGGAGGTTTCAAAAAAAACCTCCAAGGTTTATTAAGGATTTAAACCAAAAACTTAACCGGTTCTTCCAATAGTTCTTTTAGTGTAATTAAAAATTTAGAACCCTGAACTCCGTCCACCACACGGTGGTCGCAGCTTAGGGTTACTTTCATGGTTTTAACAGGTTTTACTTTTCCGTTTATAATTCCTGCCGTATCTTTTACACCTCCTACAGCTAAAATACAGGCATCGGGAGGATTGATAATGGCGGTAAATTCTTCAATGCCAAACATACCGAGGTTGCTTATTGTAAACGTATTTCCCTGCCAATCGGTGGGTTGAAGTTTTTTATCTTTTGCTTTTGCACTTAAATTTTTAATTTCGGTACTGATAGCTGCCAGATTTTTATGATTTACAAATCGCACAACCGGTACGATTAAACCTTCTTCTAAAGCGATGGCTACCCCAATATGAATATGATTATTATATCGTATTTTAGTACCGAGCCACGATGAATTAACAGCAGGGTTTTTTTGCAAAGCCATAGCCGAGGCCTTTACCACCATGTCGTTCACCGATATTTTAGCTCCTGAAAATTCGTTCATTTTAATACGGGCATCCATGGCTTTGTCCATATTAATTTCCATAGTTAAATAAAAATGTGGGGCAGTAAATTTACTTTCGGTAAGTCGGGCAGCAATTGTTTTGCGCATTTGCGAAACCGGTATTTCAGTAAAGCTTTCTACCCAATCTTTTTCTGATTTTTGGGAAACAGCGGTGGATTTAAAATTTTCCACATCACGTTTTACAATTCGGCCATTATCTCCCGTTCCTGCTACTTTTTGAATATTTATACCCTTATCTTCGGCTAGTTTTTTGGCTAAGGGGCTGGCCTTTATTCGGTCATCACCGGATGAAATAACTGGCACTTCCGCAACAATTTCTGCCGGCTTTATGCTTTCTTCTTTTTCAGGAACAGATTCTTTTTTTGCAGGTTCAGTGATCTCAGATTTTTCAGCAGAACCGCTAAGTAAAGACTTATAATCTTCGCCTTCCTTGCCAATTACAGCTACAATACCATTTACCGGAATAGCTTCTCCTTCTTTGGCCACCAAGTGTAAAATAGTTCCTTTTACAAAATTTTCAAGCTCCATGGTGGCCTTGTCGGTTTCCACATCGGCCAGTATATCGCCTGTCTTTACAGTATCTCCCACCTTCACATTCCATTTCACAATAACACCTTCTTCCATGGTGTCGCTCATTTTTGGTAAACGAATTAATTCAGCCATATTTTTAACAGCCGCAAAAGTATAAAATATAAACGGCTATAAAATCAATAAAGTTTATGGGATGTTGAGTAATTATAACTTGTATTTGAGAACTTTGAATGATAAAAGAGGAAAGAGGATGATAATAAAAATGTAAATTTGTGGAAGTAAAACATTCTCCAATCCACCCAAAAATGGGTGTATATAGGAATGTTTGGCAGAAAAACATTCCTATATAAACAAGTTAGCACCAATTTTATGAAACCTCTCCTAAATTCAATATATTTTTGTATAAATAATTGTATAATTTTGAATTCGGCAATAAACTAATAAATAACTTAACCTATGAAACACAAAATTTATACAATGTTTTTATTGGTGTTAAATGCCAGTGCACTATTTTCTCAAACTAACTTTGAAAAAATATACTATATGGGGGATCTCAGCATAGGATTTCATATTATTGAGACAAGTGATAATAATTTTTTATTTGCTTCTGGGGGTCATCAAGGAGGTTCGCATTCCTATTTTGTTAAAATTGATCAAAAGGGCAATATAATTTGGAAAAATGACTATTTTGTTTCTACATTGGGAAGTGGAGTATGGGTTAAAGAAATAAAAGGCAATAAGTATTTGCTTTTGAGCGAAGAAGCATACTTTGATCCTGTGGCAGTAGCATTTAGAAAAGTCGAAGGGAACGGTTTCTTGAAATGGACATATAAATATCCCGACGTGGATCATGATCCCCCATACCCACAATATCGTGCAAATAGTTTAGAACAAGGATGGGATAGCAGTTTTGTTTCTATCGGCTACACAGATATGGGTGCTTCCGGTAGCAAATGTCATATTATTAGTGTATCCAAAAATGGAACATTCAATTGGTATAAAGAAATATTAGGCACCTTGAATCTTCAAGGTCTGAGGATAAATAAGACCAGGGATAGTGGCTATATTGTTTTGGCAAATTACACAAACGAATTAAGTTCTGAACTGATTAAATTGTCGAGTAAAGGGGATGTTATCTGGAATAAAAAATTGAACAATTTTACAGGGAATACTATCATAATAGACAGCAAGAATAATTTTTTACTTGGAGGAACCGGCATGACATCAAAAAATAAATCAACTCCTGTTTTATTAAAATATTCGTTTGTCGGTAAGAGTATGTGGAGTGTTTCTTATCCCAATACTACAACTAAAAACATCATTTCCTATTCAATGATAATGAATAATTCAAACAAATTTTCATTTGCGGTTAAATCAGAGAAAGTAACAAGTGATGAATACTTTGCGGTTGTATTAAATACTGATTCCCTTTTAAATATTTTTTCAACTGACACTGTAAACCTCACCAAAACTAATAATTGCGGTTGGGGCGGGCTTTCAATTTCTAATATTTCTGGTGGTGGATATTGCCTAATTGGAACGATAGATTCGATCGATATTCCTAATCCAAGAACATTTGTAAAAGTATCTCATAACACAGCCAGTTCCAATACTAAAATCCAGTCCAGTTCATTCAAAATATTTCCAAATCCCACTAATGGAATTTTTCAAATCATAAATAATCTACCAGAAAATGAACTATTTCAATTTGAGATTTATGATGTTAGAGGTCAAAGACGTTGGATTAAAGAAATAGGAAGAGAGAAAAACATAACTATTGATTGTTCTGAACTCTCTAGCGGAATATATTTCTATCACGTATTGGGTGGCAATCAAATATCGAAGGCTAACAAAATTATTATATTAAAATAAATTTCGCTCTTTCTTTGACTAAATGGAATTTTAAAGCTCATAAAAGGAAACTATCCAAGAAAAACTGGTGCTAACA
>CAYHCM010000085.1:0-9781 GCA_964355045.1 uncultured Chitinophaga sp.
TTAAAAACCGATTTGGCTCCTCGTCTGAAATTGGAATTTATGAAATGATTCAAACCGGACTTCGGGAAGTTCCCAACCCAAGTGAAATTTTAATAACCCAACGCCAGGAACCTTTATCAGGAATTTCTATTACCGCAGCTATCGAAGGAATCCGTCCGCTTTTGGTAGAAACCCAAGCCCTTGTAAGCAGCGCAGTTTATGGAACGCCTCAACGCAATGCTAATGGATTTGATTTGCGGCGACTGAATATGTTATTGGCTGTTCTTGAAAAACGATGTGGTTTTTTTCTGGCTACCCAAGATGTATTTGTAAATATTGCCGGCGGATTAAAACTGGAAGACCCGGCTTTGGACTTAGGAATTGCTGTAGCCATTCTCTCTTCGTTTCACAATCAGGTGGTAAATCCATCCTATACCTTTGCGGGAGAAATAGGGTTGAGTGGAGAAATACGGGCTGTTGGAAAAGTGGAACAACGCATTTCGGAAGCCGAAAAATTAGGGTTCAAAGCCATAGTTATTTCAAAATTTAACCAAAAAGGTTTATCCAAATCAAAAATAGAAGTGATTCCGGTTTCAAAAATTGAGGAATGTTTGGATTTTATTTGGGTGTAGAATTCCTGTTTTTCCTTAATTTTATTTCACTTATTAAAAATAACAAAGCTTAAAATATCCAACCATGAAAAAATCATCCCTATTTATTCTTGCCTTTTTTATTTTGGCAAATAGTTACAGTCAAAAAAATAAAAAAGAACAAGCCATTGTTGATGAAGGAAAAAAACTATACCGGTTAGAAATGGCTTCCTGGTATGGAACAGATATGTTTCTTGAAAGATTCCCTGAAAAACAAACACGGATTGGAGGCTATTTTTCTTATGAAGAAAAGGAAATTGTAAAGTGCTTATTCTTTACAAACTAGGATACTCCCAAGTTAATGGCTACCATTTCTTTTGATAAAACATTTAATATTAATACTGCAATAATTGATACAACTGAAAGGCTTTTTACTAAATACGAGAATGATATTTATACTATTCGGCAGTCAGCCATAAATGAAATAAACTCCGACAAATTATTTAAACATTACCAAAATTCGAATCTTAATTTGATACCCCTCATAGATGGAAAATCTAAACGAGTTTTTATTTTAACCGGGCCTCAGAAAACCAATGTTGTAATATTTGGCAATGATTATCTGTTGACCTTTAATAAAAAAAATAAACTTGTTTCTAAAAAGCAACTACATCAAAATATTATTCATCTTAACTATTCAGATGATGGAAAAATGGACAGCATTAAAGTTGAATCTACCATGCACACACATTCCGCTAAAACCGGAGATTTAATAACCTCTACGGATATTTGTACCTTAATGCTCTATGAAAAATTTGCAAACTGGAAAAGTCATATCGTTGTTGGCAAACATTCAATGTCAATCTGGACATGTGAGTCCAACACTTTGGGGGTTATTCCATTGTCTGTTATTAAAAAAATTGAGGAAGACCAAAAAAAAAGGCATAAAAATTAATTTTAAAATGAGAGCAACTATTTTACTGCTTCTAGCTTTTACATTGTCAGGTATTAATGCCTTCGGACAGAAAACTAAAGTGAAAAATAAAGATATTTACCCTAATAAATATACCCTTGAAAAAGCCATGGAATTTGAGAAAAAGGGTGAATATGAGATTGCAATTTGGTTTTACATCAATATTTTTCCAGAGAATAAAACCAATGTAATAGAGAGTGTAAAAAACCTTGCCGCGAAACTTGACTCTGTAGATATGAATATGCTTATAAAAAAATCTTTTTCCATTTATTCAACTTTTGATCCTACGATTACCACTTTTAAAAATGGTATGCCAAATATTGATACGATAAAACTTAAAATAAAAGGGGCATGGGGCGATGAATTGAGTATGAAAATTACAGAAGAAGGCCAACCCTTATCATCAGCTTCTGAATATAGTATTCGCAGTATCGAACGGTACAAGGCAAAAGATTATATTGGAGCTATTGAAGATCTGGATAAAGCAATAGAAATGAAACCTTCAGGGGAATATTATTACAACAGGGCTTTCACCAAAAGTATGATAAACGAATATGAAAGTGCCATTAAAGATTTTGATAAAGCCATCGAATTAAAATATAAACTTGCTCAGGCATATTTTGAAAGAGGCTTTTGTAAAGATATGACTGATAATTTGAAAGGTGCAATTGCTGATTATACGCAAGCCATTGATTTAAACAAAGATTTTTCGGATGCTTATAACAATCGGGGATTCGTTTATTACAAGCAAAAAGATTTCAAAAATGCTTTGAATGATTTTGATGAAGCTATTAAACTTAAATCAAATTATGCCATCGCTTATTTAAACCGGGGACATACCAAAATAGAATTAAAAGATATAGAAGGGGCATGCACCGATTTGCAGAAAGCATTGGATTTAGGAAATAAAGAGGCGCAGATTTATATCAGTAAATACTGTAAATAAAATTCATCTTTATTTGAGGGTTAGAATGTTTTATTCAATAGTATTATCCAAATCGAAAATTGAAGTAATACCTGTTTCAAAAATTGAAGCGTGTTTAGATTTTATTTGGGTGTGATGAATCTATAATAATTCCAAAACCCTTTCAGGCGGCCTGCCAATAATGGCTTTGTTTCCATCTATCACAATAGGCCTCTCAATTAATTGAGGGTTTTTTGATAAAATGGTTAGCCATCGTTTGCTGGAAATTTTTTTCCCCTTATATTTTTCAATAAACAGTTGCTCTTTTTTTCTAACCAATTCAAAAGGTTTAATGCCCAAAACTTTTATTATGTTTTCCAGGGATTCATTGCTTGGCGGGTTTTTTAAGTAGTCCACAATCTCAGCCGTCTTACCTTGGCCTTCTATTAATTTTAACGTTTGCTGGCAGGTGGAACAACTTGCTTTATAGTAAATTTTCATATGATAATTAATTTATATTTATTTTTTAGTCATAGGTATTATCGAATCTTCGATTTGTAATTAATATTTATTTTTAAACTAAGGTCATATGGAATGCCCTTGAATTTTATCCCAGTTGGTTAAAATCTTCTTATGGGCATTTCATTCTATTTAATTTATATCTAAAAATCTGCTTCTAACTGCCGGAGTTGGAATCATGCACGCTTCCATTTTGCCAAACCATTTGTATCGGTTTCGGGCTATGATATTATAAACCCAATCGCGCAAGGGTTTTGGAATTATTATAAAAATATAAAGTACCGGCCACAAACCATCCAACTTTCGGGCTATGCGTAAAGCAGCCGATGAACGATTGTATATTCTATTATTTTCGATTAAAATAACGGATTCAGGCATCGGCAACATTTTATTTCCAATCAATTTTTTGGCTACCTCGCTTTGTAATGGGGCAAATTTAAAAATTCCTTTTTTATCATGTTTAATGGTAAAATTGATGGAACTGTTGCAAAAATTGCAAACCCCGTCAAAAAGTATTATGGCATTTTCAGAGGGCATTTAATTTGCGTTTTTCAATGCTTTGCAATACCGGATGAAGAACCACACAACTCAATATAATGGCTGTTCCCAAATAAAATTCAAAGTTAAGTTCTTTGTTTTCTTTAAAAATTAATACGGCTAAAATTATTCCATACACCGGTTCCAAATTAATACTTAAATTAGAGGTAAAAGCCGAAACATGCTTTAAAGCCTGAAGATTAAAAACAAAAGCCAAACAGGTACAAAGCAATCCCAAAACAACTAAATAATACCAATCGGAATGAATTCCCAACCAGGTAAATTGCCATGATTTTAATAAATCTGTAGTTTGCGGCATAATGCTGAAATTATTATCCCAATAAAAGTAGAAAGGTAAAAGCAAACACAAAAAACTCCAGCCTGAAAAAAACTCTACAAATGAAACCGACAAGGCATTGTTTTCGGCGATGTGTTTTTTATTAAGGGTTGAAAAAATAGTGGCAAACAAGGCTGAAATGATGGCCGCAATTATGGCCGGATAATAAAAACTCCCGATTCCGGTAACAAAATACACCCCGAAAATGGTAAGCAACCCTAATAATACCTCCGTTTTTAAAACCCTTCGTTTGGTTATTAAAGGTTCAATAAATGAGGTAAACAAAGGCGATGTGGCTAAACACGCCAGGGTTACGGATACATTATTCCCCAATTTTATGGAGCCATAAAACATAACCCAATGCAAAGCTACCAAAACGCCGATTCCTGAAAAACGCAAAATATCTGTTTTCGAAAGAAGTCTTAATCCTTTTATAACCCCAGGTAAAAAAATAAGACCCACAAAGCTTATCCAAAGCCGGTTCCACACCAAACCTAATTGCTCAAGAGATATGAGTTTGCCTAAAATAGCTGTAAAACCAAAAAGAAAAATCGCGATATGGAGTTTTACATATGCTTTGGTGAGTGCTTTTTTAGGCAATTTTATGAGGATTTATCTGGTGTAAAAAAGATTTCTCAGCTATGAGATGAAAATGAATGGGGTTATGATTATAGGCTGTCAATACATTTTTTAAAACCTTATTAAATATTTCCTTTGGTTGAATATCTGTTTCATCAGCACAAATTAATGCCGGATGAATAATGAGTAAATAAATGTGGTCAACCCCCAGCCATTCCAAATCGCTAAGGCAATCCTTCAGCGCATCAAAATTATTTCCGTAATATTTTGGAAATTTAAAAATAATGGCAAATTCTTTTAATAAACTTTCCTTGGTTTTACATCGGTTTCCATCCAAGGTAACGATATATGTAGCATTATCACATTTTAGATTAAGAGGTTCGTTTATGGGTAAAAGGTGCGCCGACATCAGTGTATATTTATAAAACTTTTGTAATGATCGTCCGTAAACCAGGCTGATTTATCATCACCGGTCACAAGGCGTTCTTTTCCTCTTGGCATATCTTTTATTTTTGGATGAACATCCCATTCGCTATAATTTATAGGGTCATTATTCGCTGTATTTTCAGGTAATAATTTTTCATAATTATGAAAAACCCCACCACCAAGATAGCCTTCTTTCGGTTCATGAAAGGTTTCAATATACTTTAATATTTCATAAACGTTTGCAGGTATTTTATCTTCCTGTTTGAGAGTTCCTTCACCATTTTCTGAGACTTTGGCATTATTAGTTTCCGAAATCTCTGACTTTTCAGAAGCCTTACCATTTGAGATGCTAAACCATTTACCTCCGGCTATCCCAATCATAATGCCGGCCAATAGAAATATGAGAAATTTGCGTTTCAAAATTTGTTTCAAACCAACAGTAATTTAATCACTATTGCAACATGGGAACACAGATGACGCTGATTATTATGATTAAAAAAGATAAAAAAATCATATCCTTTCATACAAAACCAGCGTAATCAGCGTTCCTATTAAAAAATCAAAACTTGCTTTTTATCAATATTGCCTCTATGTTTGATACCATGCAAACCTTAAATCAGCTCCTGAAAACCTACGGCGAAAGCCACAAGAACACAACCAACAAACTCATTCATTGGATTTGTGTTCCCAGCATAATGTTCAGTTTGGTTGGGCTATTTATGTCTCTTCCTTTTTTTATGGATAAAACCATTTTGGCCAATTGGGCGTTTGGGTTTTTTATATTGGCATGGATTTATTATTTGAGATTGTCAGTCCTTATGTTCCTTAGTTTTATTGGTATTGGACTACTTATGCTTTGGGGAAATTTTGAAATATTGGAAATGGTGGAAACCAATGTTAATCTGGCTTTGGTTTCGTTATTAATTTCTATTATAGCCTGGATTGGGCAGTTTATCGGTCATAAAATTGAAGGTAAAAAACCTTCATTTCTGCAAGATTTACAGTTTTTATTAATTGGCCCGGCTTGGTTGCTGCATTTTATTTTTAATAAGATTGGGGTGAAATATTAATTTTTGTTCTGCCACTAAAACACAAAGGCCCAAAATTTCACTAAACTATTTAGTGGATTTTAGTGTTTTGGAGATTTGGTGGCAATTGCCAAATAGGTTTTCACCATTATAAAATCATCCATCGAATAACCGTTTCCTATATCAAAATCGGCTACTTCTTTTATTACAAAACCTGTTTTAAAATAAAAGTTGATGGCTTTAAAATTTTTGCGATTTACCTGTAAACTGAGTTCTTTTGGATGGGCTAAATCTTCCCATTGTTTTAAGATTTCAGCGCCAATTCCTTTTCCCTGAACATCTGTTTTTATATAAAATTTATTCATAAACCAATAACCGGGTTGGTTTTCAGTCACAGCCAAATAACCGATGGAAATTTCATTTTCATCAATTATTAAATAAACCATTTGCCCTTCGTTCATTAGCTTTTCCAATACATCCGGGCTATAAAATTTCTTTAACATATATTCAATTTGCTGGGCCGTAATAATGCTTAGATAATGGTCGTACCATATTTCTTTGGCCAATTGATAAATGGTTGGGAGGTCGGTTGGGGTGGCGGGTTTTAATTTTATCATTTTGCTAAAAACGTATTTCTAAACCATTGTTCAAATACCGGATCCAAAAATTCAATTTTTTTGTTGGCAATATCAATAATATCCATGTGTTCAAGTATGGTTTTATTTTTAGAAATATTTCGTGGTGTACCAATTTTATAGTTTTGCATAGTATGAATTGACGACAGTAAATAATGCCCATCAGCAATGGCTTTTAGTAAATTGATTTGCGTAGTACTTAGCCATTCTACTTCACGTTCATAAAATAGGGCATTTGTATTAATCATGGTTTCAAATGCTGAATTTACTACTTGATTTGTTACTTCTTCATTTCCTGAATTTGAAATAGTATAAGCCAATTGTTGCAGGTAATACGGGTGACCTTTTACCATTTCAGAAATATAATCGGCCACTTCTTTGGTAATTGAAATATTGATTGATTTATAAGCCTTTAATAAAAAAGGGGTCCAGTGCTTTTGCTCTATTTTTTGCAGCATTATTACTTCGCCAAACCTGTATAAAGCGCTTGTTTTTCGGTTGAAGATATTTTCCATCATATGCCGTTTGCTGCCGTACAAACAGTAGTTCACTTGTTTGTGATGCTGCCAACTGCTTCTTAACGTTTTTTCAAATGATTGTGAATCCTTAAAAGTATTCAGGTTCTGAAATTCATCTATGCAAATCGTTATTTTAATGCCTTTTGCAATGGCAATATTTTCGGCAAGGTTTAATATTTCGTCTTTATGTTGCTTTGCCTCGTCCCAATCCAAACTCAGTGACAAATCGTTTTCCTGACCACTGCTGATTGAAAATTTTGGAATAATTTGCTTAAAGAATTTTTTACTGTCATTTATCCAATCTTCCCATTTTGTGGATGATACTTTTATGATTTCTTTGGCCAACACATTATAAAATTCCTCTTCGCTTCTTACCGAAAACATATCAATAAAACATACCCGGTTTTTTTTATTTAGCGCCTGATAAAGTCTTGCTGATTCCTTTACCAATGAGGATTTGCCCCATCTGCGGGGTGATATTAATACTGTATTAATTCCTGCATTGAAATTTTGAATAAGCTTGACCTTATCATCCTCTCTATTCACAAATTTACCCTCTGAAACCACTGTTCCAAAATCAAATGGTTGTTTTATTTCCATGGCCTTTTATATTTTATACTACTTGGTATTATACCATTTGGTATTATACCATTTGGTATCATTGGCAAATATATACTAATTAGATGTTTAATTGCAAATTATAACTAAAATTTAATAAATAGTGTGCATATATTTTTCATTAATATTTAGTGAATAAATTGAAATCGCTGCTATTATTCATCAACAGAATCAGGAACATTAACGACCGAGTTTGATAAGATGAATTATTCATTATCATAAAACTATCATTTTTCTGAACAATATCTCGGTTTTATTATCAAACTCCATACATTCGACTAAATTATTAACTTTTAGTGCAACCTTTTCCATTTGTCAAGTCTAAAAATATAAAACCATGAAAGCAAAAATTATTATTATTCTATTCTTACTTTTTGGGAAATTTCACCTTTCTGCTCAAAATTTTCAATGGGTAAGGGTTGATTCAGGGTATAGCAACTACGGGAATTCTTTAGGCTCAAGTTACCATATTTTACAAGGTAATGGGTTGATTTATAAATTTGCTGGAATTTACGGTTCCAACTATTATGATACTGTAACTTCAACTAAATATCCCAATCAATCCACCTTAGTAAATATATGTGAACCAGGTGGAAAAATTGTTAGCAGTTACGTTATTCCTGGCATAGTTCTATCAGCTAAAATTGACAAAAAAGGCAATTACTATGCAACAGGTTGTTTTAGATACAAATTTGATTTTGATCCTGGAAAAGGAAGTACAATTTTAAATTCTGATGGCGATTTAGATATTTTTATTTTAAAGTACAATCCTTCTGGTAAATTAATTTTAGCGTTAAGAATTGGGGGTACAAGCTATGATTATGGCAGTTTTATAGATATTGAGGAGGATAATAATATTAACGTGATAGGACTTTCTAACGGGGTAGTAGATTTTGACCCTAGTTCTTCAACATATAAAAGTAATATAGGTCGTTTTCATTTAATATTAGATTCTATGGGAAAATTTATTTCTGTAAAAACACATCAAAGTAATTTCGTTAATAGGATAAGAGATAGTAAAAGAAATATCTATAATATTGGTACTTATAGAACTAAAACTGATTTTGATCCTGATTCTGCAAAGACTTTTTATCTTACTCCCATTGCAAATTCATATGATGTATTTATACAAAAATTAGATTCAGCAGGTAAATTAATTTGGGTAAAATCCATGGGAGGTAAGTTAACGGATAATATATATTCAATAGCCATAGATAAATGGCAGAATGTTTATACAACTGGTTCATTTGAAGATTCCATTGATTTAGACCCAAGTAGTAAATTTTATTACATAGAATCTAATGGCAAGTCGGATGTTTTTATGAGCAAATTGGATTCAATGGGTAATTTTGTTTGGGGATTACGAGTGGGGGGTATAGAAAGCGATAATGGTAATCTTGTAACAGTTGACGATTCATCCAACGTGTACTTTTGTGGTAATTATCAAGATTCCGTTGATTTTGATCCAGGCAGCAATAAATTTCAACTTTTTGGTAATACATTTTCTAATTATTATAGAGACCTTTACATTTTAAAATTAAATCCAAATGGAAAATTTCTATGGGTTAAAACATTTATAAACAAGAGTTACAAATCCTTTTTATCAATTGCAACAGATAATTTGAGAAACATATATTTGGCTGGTTTTTTCAGCCTAACTCTTGATTTTAATCCCGATACAGCAAAACATGAAAAAAAATCTTATGGAGGCGACAATCCCTTCTTACTAAAACTCGGCCTCTGCCCCTCACCTACCGAAACAACCATTAGCGGACCATCCGTTTTATGTGGTAAAGAAAAAAAAGGAATGTATTCCGTTACAAAATCTTCTGGCGCAAAAGGATATATATGGAGGGTGCCCAAAGGCGCTAAAATAGATAGCGGCCAGGGAACTAATAAAATATATGTTACGTTTGATACCACACTTGGTGAAATTTCTGTAAGACCAACCAATATCTGTGATACAACTATGTATTCTTACTTAATTGTAAAAAAAGTCACTACAGTTCCCAATGTTTTAGCTTATTCCAACCTAACAAAAATTTGCAAAGGGGATTATGTACAATTATATGGTGGTGGTAACGCAAATTCGTATGTTTGGGATAAAGGGGTTAAAAATTACGCTTACTTTTACCCCG
>CAYHCM010000085.1:9881-16457 GCA_964355045.1 uncultured Chitinophaga sp.
CGTATGTTTGGGATAAAGGGGTTAAAAATTACGCTTACTTTTACCCCGATTCTACCGATAGCTATATAGTAACCGGAACGGATAAGAATGGATGTACCGCAAAAGATACGATAACCATTATAGTTGGAGCCAAGTCACCCGCCTCCATTAAAGGATCGACGGCAATTTGTAAAAACGGCAAGGCTTCCTATTCTATAAGTCCTGTAAAAGAAGCAAAGGGATATTTCTGGGCAGTACCATCAGATGCTAAGATAGACAGTGGTCAAAATACATCAACTGTATATGTAACCTTTGGTAGCGCTTCGGGATATATTAGTGTAATTCCTAACAATGCCTGTACCACAAATCCAACAGTAATTTATATATCAGTAGAAAATCTAACCATAGGTACAAATGTATCACCTTCAACTTCTATTTGTAAAGGTACATCTGTTACCTTACGTGGAACCGGAGGTGCCAATTATAATTGGTCGGGAGGAGTTATCAATGGGGTTGCCTTTAAACCCGATTCTACAACAAAATATATTTTATCCGTCACAGGCAATAATGGGTGCCTTATTAAAGATTCTGTAACTATAAATGTAGGTGTAAATTCACCCTCATCCATTAATGGGCCAACTACTGCTTGTTATGGAGGGATAGCTACATTTTCAGTAGCGTCTATCTCGGGTGCAAAAGGTTACAACTGGTCGGTACCTATTAATACAAGTATTGATAGCGGACAAAATACAAATACAATTTATTTAAGGTTTGGGCCGTTCTCCGGCAATGTAAGTGTAATTTCTGCCAATGCCTGTACTAGCACAAAAACAGATAAATACGTTACAGTTACGAGCTTATCCATTGGAATAAATGTATCGCCTATTAACGCGACGGTTTGCAAAGGATCATCTGTGATTTTATCCGCCACTGGCGGAACAAATTATAGTTGGTCTGGTGGGATAAAAGATGGGGTATCCTTTGTACCTGACTCAACGGCTTCTTATACTGTAAATGAAAAAAGTGTGTTGGGTTGTTTTGGTACAAATTCCATTTTAATAAAAGTAAATCCTCTTCCTAAAGTGGGGGCTTATTCAACCAATCCTTCCATTTGTTTAGGATCAGGCACTACTTTGTATGGAACAGGAGCCAATACTTATTTGTGGACCGATGGAATTTTGAACGGCGTATTTTTTAAACCAACTGTTACTAAATCCTATATTGTTACTGGCACTGATGCTAATGGATGTAAAGCTACTGCATCATTTACGATCCGTGTATCAAAAAAGCCAACCTTTACATTACAGCCGGTTACCCAAACAGCGGCAATGGGTAATTCGGTTAAATTTATTACTTCATCATCCAGCCCAAAAGCTACTTTTCAGTGGCAACAAAATGCCGGAATTGGTTTCGTTGACCTTTTTGATGCCGGCCCTTATTCTGGCGTAAATTCAAATACATTAAGTATTGACCAAATTGCCTTATATCAAAATAATTACAAATACCGTTGTATAGCCATGGATGACGGCTGCATAGACACCTCCCAAACAGCTTCGCTATTCGTAAAAACCGGAGGAATACAAAATTTAAATTACAGACAAAATATATCGGTTTACCCAAATCCAAGTATTAATTACATCATAATTGAATCCGAAGAGTTATTAAATAAAGAACCATATTCAATAAGTGACCAAGTTGGAAGAGTAATTTTAAAAGGCGAATTAAACCATAAAATTAATCAAGTAGATATAAATGGATTGGCCAAAGGTTTTTATTTATTAAAAATTGGTGAAGAAAAATCCCAAATGTTTAAAATTCAGAAACTCTAAGAAAGTTAGTCTTATTTATTACTGTAAATTTAGCCTTTTTAGCTAATTCGCAGAAGGCTAATCTTCATAAGTCTTTAACCAACTTTTTTGTTAAAAAATACTCTATTGTAAAGCAGAAAACAGCTATGGAGAAACCCCTAATTAGAATTACCTTTGCCTTTTCAAATCGTAAATTGTTAAAATGCATCCCCCTACCCCCTTCGCCAATGCTCAATCCCTTATACAAGGGGGACATTCACCCGAAAAATTTATTGTAATATTTGAATCCTTAAATCATAAATCTAAAATCGTAAATCGTAAATAATTTGACTCAATCACCCACTCAATCCCTTGCCACTCTTGAACAAGCCCAAACGCTTGGACTTTTACCCGAAGAATTTGAAAAAATAAAAGACATTTTAGGCCGAACTCCTAATTTTACTGAGCTTTCTATATATTCAGTGATGTGGAGTGAACATTGTTCTTATAAAAATTCAATTGTTTGGCTAAAAACATTGCCCAAAGAAGGTCCGATGATGCTGGCCAAAGCCGGTGAAGAAAATGCGGGATTACTCGATATCGGCGATGGATTAGCGGTGTGTTTTAAAATTGAAAGCCATAACCACCCGAGTGTTATAGAGCCATACCAGGGAGCTGCCACCGGAGTGGGTGGAATAAACCGCGATATTTTTAGTATGGGTGCCCGACCTATTGCGCAGCTTAATTCATTGCGTTTTGGAAATATAAATACCGACCGAACCAAATGGTTGGTAAAGGGGGTTGTAAAAGGAATAGGAGATTATGGAAATGCTTTTGGAATACCTACCGTTGGCGGCGAAGTATATTTTGATGATTGCTACGAAACCAATATTTTGGTAAATGCTATGAGTGTAGGCATTGCAAAAGTTGGTAAGACCATAAGTGCCGTGGCCGATGGTCCGGGCAATCCGGTTTATATTTTTGGAGCGTCAACAGGAAAAGACGGAATTCATGGAGCTGCCTTTGCCAGTAAGGATATTTCAGAAGATAGTATAAATGATTTGCCATCAGTACAAGTAGGCGATCCCTTCTGGGAAAAACTGATTCTGGAAGCTTCCATGGAATTGTTGGAAACCGATTCAGTAATTGGCATGCAGGATATGGGAGCTGCGGGAATAACCTGCAGCACCGCTGAAATGGCCGCCAAAAGCGGAACCGGAATGAAGATTCAGTTGGATAAAGTCCCTATGCGCCAGGCCGACATGAAAGGCTGGGAAATTTTGCTGAGTGAAAGCCAGGAACGCATGTTAGTTATTTTGCACAAAGGCAAGGAACATAAAGCCATTGATATTTTTAAAAAATGGGATTTAACCTATGCGTGTATAGGCAAAGTAACCGATACCGGACGGGTTGAATACTATATGAACGGCCATTTGGAAGCAGATATTCCGGCTGAAAGTTTAGCGCTTGGAGGAGGAACGCCTGTTTACCACCGCGAATGGGAAGAACCGGCCTATATCGCCGAAAATAAAAAGTTTGATATTAGTACAATCTCTGATATTGCAGCGCCTAATCCCCCTTTGCAAAGGGGGCAGGGGGATTTTGAGAATATTTCAACCGTTGCCAAATTCCTTATCCAACTCCCTAACATAGCCAGCAAACAATGGGTTTATAACCAATACGACAGCATGGTAGGAACTGTAAACCAAAGCACCAACAGCCCAAGCGATGCAGCAGTGGTTATGGTAAAAGGAACCAATAAATCATTGGCATTAACCGTGGATTGCAACAGTCGCTACGTTTGGGCCGACCCGGAAGTGGGTTGCGCCATAGCTGTGGCCGAAGCAGCCCGAAATATTGTTTGCTCCGGTGGCGTGCCAAGCGGGGTAACCAATTGTTTGAATTTTGGAAATCCTTACGATAAAGCTGTTTATTACCAGTTTAAAAATTCAATTGACGGAATGGGCCGAGCATGCCGCAAATTTAAAACCCCTGTAACCGGTGGCAATGTGAGTTTTTATAACCAAAGCACTGAAGGTGAAGCAGTGTATCCAACGCCAACCATTGGTATGGTAGGAATTATTGAAAAGCCTGAACACATTATGACCCTTGATTTTAAAAATGAAGGAGATTTAATTTATCTTTTGGGTGAAAGTAAAAACGATATTGCTTCCTCACAATATCTTGTAAAATACAGAAAAGTAGATTACAGCCCTGCTCCTTATTTTGATTTGGACAAGGAATACAACTTGCAAAAAACCACTCACAATTTAATAACCAATAACTACCTTCAAAGTTGCCACGACCTGAGCGAAGGAGGACTTTTCATAGCCTTATTTGAAAGTGCAAAATACCGGGGATTGGGATTTGAAATAACCACCGATAAAAATTTCAGAACCGATGCCTTTTTATTTGGCGAAGCCCAAAGCCGGATTTTGGTTTCTATAAAATCTGAAACCAAAAATGCTTTTGAAAAAGAACTTGAAAAATCAGGAACGCCATTTCTTAATCTCGGTATCGTAAAAGGTTCGGATATGATTATTGAAGGAACGTTCGTTGGCTCCTTAATGGAATATGAAAACCTTTATGACAATGCCATTGGAGATATTTTGGATAAAAATTAAAAAATGCTAAAGAAAATTTGGGTTTTTATTGCCTGTTTACTTTTCAAACTATCAGCAAGTGCTGATTGCAGGAGTAATGGAATTTGGTTACTTACATCTGAATCAACTTTAAATCAGAATTCTCTAATTATCATAGAAGGGTATGCCAATAGCCAGAAAATTATACTTGGGCTTAATAAAAAATATCCTACGTATTTATTAAATGGGCTTAAAAAAGTTAAATTAAATGTTAGAGAAATTCTGGTTGGGCAATTTGAATTAACTCAAGCTGTATTGATACCAGAAGAAAAGTTAATTATCGGGCGTATTTATACAATGTATATAGATAATTTGCCTGAAGGCGAAATTTTTCAACGCTTTAATAAAATAACCCAAGAGTCTGAAATAATCAACTTTAAAGTAGTTGCTAAGACTGATACAACCAGGCCAATATTAAAATCAAGACCTAAAGTAATTAAAAAGACACTTCACCAATATGGATGCGGACCAGCGGCATATGTTGTATTTGATTTCCCAATTAAAGACAGTTCTGATGTTTATGTCAAAGCAACTGTCAAGAATATGAAACTTGGAATAGAAATAGTTTACTACATTAAACCAAAAGACAATAAATTAGAAATAGGACATAGTATGTGTTCAGGAGCTTTTAAGTTTGATGATGGTAAGTATTTTGAGATTGAGTTTTCCATTATTGATACATCTGGGAACATAACACAATGGACAGGAAAACGAATTGAGTTTACAAAACCAATATAGAAAAAATCTTACCTCAGCACCGTTATGGTACCCTTTAAAAAATGTCGAATATCATTGGTATCCACGCATTTTATAAGATACCAGTAAACGCCCTGTATAACAGGTTCGTTGGCATAGGTGCCATCCCAACCCTTCATCGCATCCTCGGTTTGAAACATTCTCTCACCCCATCGGTCAAATACTTCAAGATGAAATGTTTTCATTTTCATATTTCCTGCCCAGTTAAAAACTTCATTCAATGCATTCCCATCCATGGTAATGGCATTGGGAGTAAAAATATACATGGGGCAACTATCCTTTATAAAAATTTCATCATACCCTCTGCATCCGTCTGAATTGGTTACTGAAACCGAATAGTATCCGCTAATGAGTACTGAAATACTTTGTGTTTTTTCATTATTCGGCTGCCAGGTGTAATCGGTAAATCCGGCCCCGGCGAAAAGTATAGCTGGATTATCTCCGCATATAAACCTGTCCGGACCAAGATCAACGGTGGCTTTCGCCCCGCGGGTAATGGTAATTTGTTTGGTCAGGCTGTCGCAAGCTACGCAATTGGTGCATTTATATGAAAAATCATCAAGCGTAAAAACATTTGCCCCATAAATTCCCGGTGCATTAATGTTTATCGTGCGGGTAGTTTGCCCGCCGGGCATCCATCTATAATTAACATAAGAATTTGCGGTGTTTCCGGCATCCAGGGTAAGGCTTACCGCTCCGCAAATGACAGTATCTCTTAAATTTGGCATCTGAACCTTTCCATCAAAAACTTTAATATTAAATTTGTGTAAACTGTCTTTGGCATTGCTATAGGTCACCAAACAGGTGGCCGAAAAAACACCAACCGTATTATACGGAACCGGTCCACAAACACTGTCGTTCAATTTACCTGAAAACGAAGTGCCGGTAAGGGTCCATTGCCAGGCAATGGCGTTTCCGGTAATGGTTCTAATACTAAAAACGATGTTTCTGATATCTTTACAAATTCTGATGGTATCCGGAGTTTGCCCTTTGAGGCTTAATACTCCAAAGATGGAGACGAATAAAATGAGCAGAATTTTTATTCTCATTTTTGTTCCGGATTAGAAATTCGAGACAAATATATATAAATTTTTAATTTGGAAAGAGGTTTTATTAAAAGATTGACTTTTTTATAACATGAATTATTTCATACCTTTCAATTAAATATAGTCCAAACCAATTTTGAATTTTTAAAGATTACTATTATTAAGGGTGTATGACAAATTACGTAACTTCTTGAAATATTTCTATAGTAAAAAAACCTTCGTAGAAAACATTAGGATCATGACTTTACCTCACATACCTAATTTTTAAAAACAAATAAGGTATGAGAGGTTTTATTGGGGTAAATGTCTGTATTCTACTAAGTGGTAGGGCATGGCCACCATGCCAATTTCAAAACAGATAACTTT
>CAYHCM010000086.1:0-16445 GCA_964355045.1 uncultured Chitinophaga sp.
GCAGGGTGGTAAAGTATCAATCGGTAGGGTGGTAAAGTATGTACCGGTGTAGTCACGGTATCTGAGAATGTATCTTCTGTAACTTATGATGAATCACAACTGTATGCCTCAGGGGTGATGCATTATTTTCGTCAAGGAAAGGTTTCTACAGAAGTGGATGTTCCTGAACTAGCCGGTATGCCGAATGGTTATCCTACTATGCATATTTGGATCATTGGTACAATGGCCCGAATTATCGGTGGTGTAAAACAAGCCTGGATGTTGGCACATGCCTTATTTCCTGCAGCCGTATGGTTATTATTTGCACTGATGTATCAAAGGCAGAACTTGTCATGGTATGTGTCTTGTGCGGCAAGTAGCATCACAGTTTGGCTACCTATGGGACCCCGCAATGCTTTGTTTCTTGGCCCGGATGCATTAATTCAACCAATGGAACTCACCAGGACACCTCACCCTTCTCTTTCACTCGCGTTATTACTGGTATTTGTTTTAACAATGACACAATGGGTTAGAAATGTTACATGGAAGGGAGGATTGCTTCCGGCTTGTCTGTTCGCTTCGCTTTTTTTTACCTATTACTTCATGTGGCTAGGCGCTTGCATGGCAATCTGTTTCTTCATGATGCTGCTGATAATGACAAAACAATGGAAAGCTGTCTTATACCTGATCGGAATGTCAATACTGAGTGGGCTACTTGCCCTTCCTTATCTATTTCGCGTATCTTCTGGCATTTCTTCAACTACATCACTGGGTGGTGCTCTACCATTAATGCAAAGGGTTGGTTCTTTCACACACGAAGTGAACTTTCTCTTTCTTATAATCGCTTTTGTCACATTGTCTATCGTAATCTTTGTCTATCATCATTGGAAGTCACAGAGACAGAATTATATTTTGTGGTTTTCAGCTTGTCTGGTCATAGCAGGTTTGTTCGGGCTTAATCTACAGACTATTACAGGCTATAACGCGCAGCATGAGCATTTCATGAACCGAGTTGTACAACCCTTTGGTTGCTTTATAGCAATAAGTGGGATTCTAATCTTGACAAAAGATTGGGTTTCAAAAATTATAATTCAACGAATCTCCTTAATTGTTATGCTCGTAATACTTACAGCTTCCTTTTTACGTCAAACAATGGTAGCTGAAAACACTTGTGCATTTCATAAACTAAGTGATGATCGACAGCAAGCGTTGGCATGGATTCGTGACCATTCGAAAGACGACAGTGTGATAGGAACCATGGATGAACAACTGTTAACCTTGATTCCAACAGTCACTGGAGCCTGGAGTTTTGTCCCCCTTAGTGACCGCTCAATGGCTTCACACGATGAAACCTTATTGCGTTATTGCTGTGTAGCACGATTACTGGGGCTGTCTCTTGACACTGTGCTCAAGCACTTGTCATTGGATCTTGGTGGTGATAAGAATTATTCTTCAACGGGATATGTCTTGTTAAGTGAACGCCTCATTAGCCAAACTTCCTTGGATTGGGTACGGCATCATTATGAGTGCATTAATCCGATAGATGTGCTTGCAACAAGACGACTAGATTATATAATATTCCGTTCCATTGATGTGCATAAATTACCCGATGCTTTTGAAGAGGTATGTTCCATTAATACCTGGCGGGTCCTTCGGAACACGCAATGAGAAATATAATCCATTTAATTTCTTATAAAGGTGACCTTGTGGTTCTTTAATTGAGAATATCATTATTTTCAAGAATATGCATAAATTCATGAACCCAAAAAAAAAATGAATCTATTTATCGTTTTATAACAATAAAATAACTTTAAATTAATGATTAAAAACATATTAATTACAGGAGGTGCCGGATTTGTCGGTAGAAATCAAGTTAAAAAATGCCTCGACAAATTTCCAGATCATACACTTTGGGTACTCGATAATCTTTCAACAGGTATTCTCCCCGAAAAATGGCCTGAGATAAAACTTGGGGCTCCTTTAAAAAACGGAATCATTGATTTATATAAGGTAAACACTACAGAAATTAAGTTTATCAAATGCGATGTCCTATCTATTTTTCTTGCTGAACTTGGATGTATACCCAATATTTTCGAATTCAAACTTCCACAATTTAACAGAGTTTATCATTATGCATCCATCGTCGGTGGCAGGGTAAAAATTGATGGTGACCCTTTATCAGTTGGACTTGATTTAAGTATTGATGCCGCATTTTTTTTATGGTGTGTAAAGGTTAATTTGCCTGATAGGGTTATGTATGCCTCATCCAGTGCGGCCTATCCTATTGGATTACAGGTTTCAAATTCTAATATAGCTTTAAAAGAGGATATGATTGATTTTGAAAAAGGCTTTGCTGCTCCGGATTTTACGTATGGATGGAGTAAATTGACCGGTGAATACCTAAGCAAAATTGCTTACAAAAACTATGGGTTAAAGGTAGCCATTGTAAGGCCTTTCAGCGGATATGGCGAATGGCAGGAATCGGTCTATCCCACCCCTGCAATTGCCATGCGTGCTGCGGCTAAATATGACCCGCTTTTTGTTTGGGGAACCGGTGAGCAGTGCCGTGACTTTGTTCATATTGACGACTGCATTAATTGCATAGAATTGGCCATAGAACAAATTGAGGATGGAACGGCAGTGAATATAGGAACCGGGGTTCCCACTTCATTTTTGGAGCTTGCATCTTTGATGGCAGATATTGTAGGTTATAAACCAAAGGTGGAAGGCCGCTCCGGAAAACCGGTCGGAGTATCTAACCGATATTGTGACCCGGGCTTCGCAAAAGAGCTCCTGGGGTTTTATCCGGAAATAAGCCTTAGGGACGGAATGATCCGTGTCATTGATGTAGCTAAAATAAGAGTGAGTAGTGGTATGGAAATACCTGAATAATTTAGAATATTTTTTAGTGAATGAAAAAAATTAAAACATTATCAGTTGTTTATGCGCATCATGAATCTCACGGTCCCGGGATCTATCATAATGAATTGCTTGCCAAATACAGTGAAAAATTGGATATCTTCTTCTTAAATGTCCTGGAAACAAATTGGAATTTCCCATTCAATGTAAGATTAATCCCATTTAACAAAAAGCAAATAACATTAGCAAGTATTTACAAAAAGAATCCTATTTTAAGATGGTTAATTTTTATTCATTTTTCTTTAAGAATGTTATTCTTAATTAAAAAAAATAAGTATGATTTGATTGTTTTATTTAATCCATCAGCTTTTTTAGCCTACAGAATAATAAGTCCATTTCTATCAGAGGGTCTAAAAATATGGTACCACAATTATGATCCTATTGATATTAAAAGGACAAAAAAATTCTCACAGGGAT
This sequence comes from uncultured Chitinophaga sp., assembly GCA_964355045.1. Taxonomy (GTDB): domain Bacteria; phylum Bacteroidota; class Bacteroidia; order NS11-12g; family UBA9320; genus JABWCE01. The sequence goes on from CAYHCM010000086.1 coordinate 3,316, forward strand.
GGTTTGCCTATAAAGCAATGTATTCACGATTTCCCAAAATTGAATTATTTACACATACAGAAGAAATGCGGAATATTTTTTTTCCAATTCAATTGTTAAAATCACCACACTTTATTTTGCCTAATTATCCCCTAATCAGATTGCATAGTGGACAAAAAAGAGAACTGGTAAATAATACAGTTACCTTGGTTTTTTCAGGGGTCATAAGTCACGGCAATGGTCTTGAAGAACTCATAGGAATGGCAAATAAAAAAATATTGGGGAATGACTTAAAATTAGTTTTAAAAGGATTTATTCAGGAAGATTACAAAAGAGATCTTGGTAAATTGGTGCTTGAAAAAAAAGCAGAAAAAAATGTTGTTTTTATTCCCTCAGGCCCCTGGAAAGAAGTTCCTGGAGTTTTAAGGCAATGCAATATTGGAATACATATTTTCAATAAGGCTGATATAGTTTCTAAAACAATGGGTAAAGGCGGGTCCGGTAAAGTATTTCAATATATTGCAGAAGGCCTTCCGGTAATGATGAGTCCTGGGTTTCATCAGAATTTCAAAGAATATAACTGGGCTATTGCTACCGAATTGGATGAAACCTCTTTACATGGAAATATTTCAAAAATCATATCTCATTATGATATTTTGAGTCAAAGTGCTGTAAATAGTTTTAAAAATGAACTTAACTGTGACAGGTATTTTGAAGAAATATTTGATAGGATTAATTTTAATTAAAAATTATGACAATAAGAATAAACACAGATTCTACAATATATGGATAAGGTTGAAGAAAATATTGAATTTAACAAGAGTAAAATTTATGAAAAACTCAAATATGAACATGAACCCAAAAATTATGAAGGAAAATTACCTTGGACCGTTCAGCAACAAATAGCTGCCACCAATGGAATGCATTATATTGATAGAATTGGAAAATTAATCGATTATCCCTATTATGAACTACCATTGCCGTCGGTTGGAAAAGGAATCATGCTTGATATTGGAAATGGATGGGGCAGGTGGTTGCTGGCTGGAGCAAAAAAAGGATATATTCCTGTGGGAATAGATATCCGACATGAATTTTGCAAAACGGCTCTTGAAACCTTACATAATAATAAACAGCATGGGTATTCATTGGTTGCTGATTTAAAAAACCTGCCTTTCAAAAATGATATTTTTGATTTGGTTTGGAGCTTTAGTGTGCTTCAGCATACTCACAAAAATAGATTAAGGAGTTGTATTAAAAATATTCATAGAATTTTAAATGATTCCGGTTTTGCATTTCTGGAATTTCCCAACAAAAATGGAATTAGGAACCGATTTACAACTGTAAAAAGGGAATCCTTTAAAGCTGATGATTATAATTCATGGGGGGTACGCTATTATACCATAAAGGAATATAGAGACTTCTTTAAAACAGTATTCGCTAATTTCGAATTCCAAAATCATAGTTTTCTTGGCATAGGTGTACTTCCTGAAGATATGAAATATGTTTCTTTCAAAAATAAGGTAATCTGCATGGCTTCGTTATTAAGTTCTTACTTAACTAAAATAATACCCCCATTAAAATATATCTCAGATAGTATTTATATTAAAGCCTGTAAACAATCAGAAAATAGAATATCTTCAAGCGTGGATGATATAACTTTATTTTTGGATGCCCATAAGAATGACCCTACCGATAATTTAAATATACGATTTTTATTGCGTTGCCCAATATCAGGATCTTCATTAGAGTTAAATGCTAACCGAACCAAACTAATTGTACAAAAGGAAGGAATTGCATATCCTATTCTTGATGGTATCCCAATTATGATAGAGAGTGAAGTTGAACAGTTATAAGAATGACTTTTTTGGGTATATATGAATTTCAGTGGATATATTTTTTATCATTCTTCTTATCTAGATATACCTAATTCCGTCAAAGTCAATTTTTAAAAAAAAATTGAGACAAAAATTTGATTTGCTCCAGTTAATTTCGAATTCTATATCTCACCAATTTCATATATGGCCATTTTTTTTAACTGAAATATTCGTTTTCAATAATGCTGCACTCTAGCATTAATAATTCAAGACGATAGCACTTCGATATACTTATCATTTTAAAAACGAATACTCTCCCATTAAAGCATTAGCTATCATATTGCTCCTTTTTTTTTATTTGAGTCCGGATTCAGAATTTTGGAATTGGGGCTTTCCTTTATTAGGTTCAATTTTTATTCTGTCCTCATTTGTCATTTATTTGGGAAAATCAATAAATGCTCTCGATTTGATTTTCCTGAATTTTGCAGGATCTATGCTCGTATCACCTGCTCTTTTCTATAAATTTCACCTTGGCACCTATTTTAATAATCGCTGGTCGGAAATGCCTGTTTCCTCCATAGATTATTTTTCACTTGTCATTCCGGGTTTAGCTTTCCTTTATTTAGGCATATCTTTTTTACGGAAGAAAAATAATTCGATAGTATTTAACAAAATAAAAATTACGGATTATCTTAAAAATAAGGAAAAGATGGGGTCTACCCTTTTTTATACCGGTTTTGTTTTTACTGTATTAAGTCCTTTTTCACCATCCTTATTAGGTTTGGTTTTTTATCTGGGTTCCCGCTTGATTTATATAGGTATTATTTACCTGATGTTTAGCCCAAAGGATTCCAAAAAAAATGTTTATTATTTTCTTTCCGCTTTTATAACTGTTGCTATATCACTCAGAGCAGGAATGTTTGGAGAACTTGTATACTGGGGAGGTTTAATTTTTGTATACTATACCAGTGCCAAAAACTGGGGAATATTAAGAAAAGTTTCCATCACTATTTCCGGTATTCTCTTCATCTTCGTTTTACAAACCTTTAAAAATGAGTACCGCAAAATTCAATGGGGTGGCAACTTAAGCATGACTGAATCATTTTCAGTTGCGAATAATGTTGCAAAAGAATCCGATTTATCTTTTTCCCTTTTTGATATTAACAGCATCGCACCTCAGTTAACGCGTTTCAATCAGGGATACATTACGGCTTTAGCCATGGAATATACCCCTAAATTTGAGCCTTTTGCCGAAGGGGAAACCATATTTACAGGCTTTTTAGCAAGCTTTGTTCCCCGTATTTTTTGGCCCGATAAACCCACAACCGGAGGAGCTGAAGCTATGGAGCGTTTTGTAGGTTGGAAATATACCTCTGCCAGTTATAACATTGGCCAAATGGGGGATGCTTATGTTAATTTCGGGATAACTGGTGGTGCATTTTTTATGTTTTTTTATGGATTGGTGTTGGGCTTTACAGAAAACAGAGTATATGTTTTAAGCAAAAAACGACCTGATATTATTTTATGGCTCCCTCTAATTTTACTTCCTGCCATTTTGGTAGAATCGGATATAGCTCAGGTATTTAATCATATTGTTAAGGCTGCTTTTTTTATGTGGGTGTTTTTTAAGTTTTTTAAGTAAGGTAGTTGAAGGTTAAAGTAGAAAGGTTAATGGTTAAAAAGAGCCTCATAGTTAAAAATGCTTCTTACTTTAAACAATTAAAAAAATATGAGCCTCGATCTTAACCTCAACATTCGCCTTTTATTACGACCTTCTACTTTAACCTTTCCCCTTTAACCTTTATTCATGGAAACAGCCCTAATCACCGGTATCACAGGACAAGACGGAGCCTACCTTAGCCAGTTCTTAATCGAGAAAGGTTATAAAGTAACGGGTCTGGTTAGATCGCTTTCCGGGGGTAATTTATCACGACTGGATTATTTGGGCATACAATCTAAAATTCAATTCCTGGAATGCGATCTCCAGGACCTTTCGCAGGTATTAAATATTATACGGGAGGTGAACCCCGATGAAATATATAACCTTGCGGCCCAAAGCTCTGTTGGGTTGTCCTTTCAACAACCGATAGGTACCCTCCAATTCAATATCAGTTCGGTTTTAAATCAATTGGAAGCTATCCGTCTTATCAATCCTAAAATTAAATTTTACCAGGCTTCGAGCAGTGAGATGTTCGGGAATATAGAGGAACTCCCAATTACTGAAACCTCAAAATTACACCCCGTAAGTCCCTATGCCATATCAAAGGTTGCTGCCCATCACATTACGGTAAATTACCGCGAATCCTATGGTTTATTCGCTTGCTGTGGGATATTGTTTAACCATGAGTCCTATTTACGAGGAAAGAATTTCTTCGTAAAAAAAGTGATACGGGGCGCCCTGGATATAAAGGAAGGAAAAATAGAAGAACTGGAATTGGGCAACCTGAACATCAAGCGCGATTTTGGATGGTCGAAGAAATATGTGGAGGCCATGTATGCCATGATGCAACAGGAACAACCGGGTGATTTTGTAATCAGTTCAGGGAAATCGGTTTGGCTTTATGAAATTGTGGAATATGTTTTTAAAAAATTAGAGATCCCCTATTCAAAAATTGTAGAAGACAAAAGCCTTTTACGGCCCAATGAAATAACAGATATTTACGGATCATCGGAGAAGGCCAGGAAAGTATTGGGATGGAATTATAAGTATAGCTTTTACGAGGTCCTGGATTTTATTATAGAAGAGGAACAACAAAACTATTTTGACGAAAATTAATATCACCTACTTTCAGCGGAAAAGGCGTGCAGCCGGCAATTACAGCCTCGAGTTTATCTTTGAGGATGTGAGGACCCGGCTTAAGGATCACATTAATGCAAAGGTTCTCATCAGCCATTATGAAAGTTCAGGTATATTTAAAAGAGTTTACAATACAATAGAGGCAGCCTTAAATCAAAACCAGGTAAATCACGTCACCGGTGATGTGAATTTTTTGGGTATTTTTTTTAAAAAGAACAAAACTATTCAAACGGTTTTGGATGTGGTATATCTGAACAGGTCAAATGGGTTTAAGCAAAAAGTCTTAAAATATATCTGGCTTGCCCTTCCTGAGCGAAGATGCAAATATATAACTGCTATTTCCGAATCAACAAAAAAGGAAATATTGAAATACCATTCCTGTAATCCGGATAAAATCATAGTAATTCCTGTAGCTGTTTCAGAAGATTTTAAACCTTTTAAAAAAGAATTTAACAGTGAAAAACCTTTAATTCTGCAATTGGGTACAGCTCCCAACAAAAATATTCCAAATTTAATTAAGGCTCTCCAGGGTCTCAATTGCCATCTAGAAATTATTGGAAGAAGAGAATCGATTTATTTAGAACAACTAAATAATTCCGGAATTTCGTATTCTTATTCCGAAGATTTATCAGCGGAAGAAGTTCTTCAAAAGTATCACGAATCTGATATTATATCGCTGGTATCAACGTATGAGGGATTTGGAATGCCTATTTTGGAAGGGCAATCTGTGGGACGACCGGTTATTACCAGCAATTTATTTTCTATGCCCGAAGTGGCAGGCGATGCTGCAGTATTAGTGGATCCTTATGATATAAAATCTATCAGAACGGGGTTTGAAAAAATTATTTGTGAAGAGGATTTTAGAAATTCGTTAATCGAAAAAGGCTTTACAAATATTCAAAGATATAATCCTCAAACCATCGCCCTTCAATATCTGGATTTATATCAAAAATTGATTTGAAAAAAATTATAATAGTATATGATTACTTTGAACCTGCTTTTAAAGCCGGAGGAATAATAAAATCTCTAAAAGGAATTGTACATATTTTAAAAGATTTGTATCAATTTACAATAATTACTTCAGCTTTTGATTTAAAGGAAAATAAAATTTTAAATGGTATAAAAACAAATTGTTGGGTTACAAATGAAAATTATAAAATAAAATATTTATCGAGCGGCATAATTACCTATTTTATTTTACTAAAAGATTTAATAAAATTTAAAAATGAAAACATTTATTTTAATGGAATTTACTCATTCAAATTTTTTATTTTCCCTCTTTTTGTACTTCAATTACTAAGAAAAAAAACCGGAATTATTATTGCGCCTCGCGGTATGATTCAAGAAGGCGCTTTAGAAATTAAAAAAAACAAAAAAAAGATTTTCCTTTTTTTCTTAAAAAAACTGCCGATAATTAAAACTGCAACATGGCATGCTACCGATCCGCAGGAAAAGTTAGACATTTATAATATGTTTGGAATTACGTCCCATATTGTTTTTGAGAAAATTATTTTTGCCCGTGATACACCTCTTGTTAATATTTCAAATCTTTTACCACCTCAGAAAATAAAAAATTCGGCAAATTTTACTACAGTTTCTTTAATAACTCAGAAGAAAAATCATTTACAGTTTTTAAAACTTCTTTTAAAATCAGAGCCTAATTGGATAATAAATTATACCATTTACGGGCCTATAAAAGATCAGGATTACTGGAATGAGTGCAAGAGTATAATTAACATACTTCCAGATAATGTTAAGGTCCATTACAAGGGATTTATTTTGCCAACCAAATTGGAAGAAGCTTTTTTTGAAAGTCATTTTTTTGTTCTTCCAACCTTAGGAGAAAACTTCGGTCATGCTATACTGGAATCATTGAGCCACGGCCGACCTGTTATTTTAAGTAATAAAACGCCATGGACGGATGTAAAATTAAAAAAATCAGGGTGGATATTTGACAACGAAGATATGTTTCTTGAAATTCTCAAAAATTGTATGGCCATGGAAAATGAGGAATTCCAGATCATGTCAAAATCGGCTTCTGAACATGCCTCCGAATTCTTTTCAGGTTCAAATCATATTAATGCTTATTCCAAATTATTTAATTGAAAAAAAATGTCAAAGATAATTTTAAAAAATGGACCATTATCGGTTCTTTTTCCAAAAATCCAAAAGGTGGAACCTCTACTTTTTGCGACCTGATTTTTGAAAAGGAAAATTTTGAAGGATTCAACTTTTATTTCATTGATTCTACCATTGATACTATTCCGAAGGATATGCCATTTATGCGTATCCGTAAATCGTTTATAAAATTCAGAAAACTAATATCTTCCATTTTGTATTTCAAACCGGTCGGGGTTATGCTTTTTGCAGGTCACGGCTGGGGATTGTTAGAGAAATTTGCTTTTATTTTAATATCGAAATTATTCAGAAAAAAGATAGTTTTTTTTCCGAGATCAGGCATAATACTTAACTCTCGTTTTGATAAATTTGTATTTTATTATTCCATATACTTTTCAGATTTTGTAATATGCCAATCTGCCTTTTGGAAAAACTATGTGGATGGATTAAATCCAAAATTTTGTGATAAATCAAAAATAATTTATAATGGAATTAAATCTGCATTAAAGCCCGAATTTGTAAAACGTCCTTCCTCCAAAAATGAATTTTCTATTTTATATATCGGTTGGCTTGAAAATAATAAGGGAATTCTTGATTTAATAGAGGCTATTCAATATTTAGAAGATTTTCATACAGGAATTTTTACCATAAATATTTTGGGGAAAGGAACGCATGAAGGTAAAATTAAAGCTATCATTCAAAAATATCCGGATTTGAAAATCCATTATCAGGGCTGGCAATCAGGAAACGATAAAACATGGTTTTTTCAAAATAGCCACTGTCTTGTTATACCATCCTATTACGAAGGTTTCCCTAATGTAATATTAGAAGCTATGAATAGTTATTTACCGGTTATAGCCACTAATACAACTTCCATTCCTGAAATTCTGGATAATGGAAATTGTGGTTTGTTATATAATGCAGGAAACAGGGAAGAGCTAATAAAATGTATTTTACAGGTTAAAAATTTCCCCAAAGAAGCCGAATCCAGAGCAAGAAAGGCGAAAGAAAGAGTGAAAAATAAATTTGATATTGAAATTTCCAAAAGACAATTGAAGGAAGTTTTGAAATCGTTTTAATAACTTTCTTGTATTTTTAACCATACTTTTGTAAACACAATTTTTGACGAATCAATATTTAACTATAAATTTGTTTTTTTAAAAAGATGAATCTAAAGACAATCATTATTTTTATCATTTTTCTTTCTGGATATTCAGGGACGGTTTTGGCTCAAAACCAATTTACTGAAGCCGATAGGAAGCTATTAGTCGAAATGAATGTAAGGCAAAGTGAAATGGAAAAACGTTTGGATGGACGAATAGACCAACTTGACAAAAATATTAATGCCAGGATGGATCAAATGGATAACAATTTCAATGCCCGTATGGATCAGATGGACAGCAAAATAAATAATCTTTCTATGATTTTTGTCGCCATTGTAGTTGGAATATTTGGCTTTGCTATTTGGGACAGAAGAACGATGACCAAGCCTTTTGAGCTAAAAGTGAAAGTAATAGAAGATAAGATCGAAGTAAATAAAAAATCTCTCGAATCTTTACTTTTAGTATTGCGCGAACAGGCTAAAAGCGATACTAAAATAGCCGGTATTCTAAAACAATTTAATCTGTTATAATTCCAGAATTCTGCTGCAATTCTCTTCATTTTCCTAAAAAACGGATTAATTCAAGATTAGTTTTAATTCAACAATGGATGTTGCCAATTGTTTATTGCCAATTAAATATTTTGCCACCTCAACCTAAACCTCAACCTAAACCTCAACCTCAACCTCAACCTAAACCTAAACCTTAGCTTTAACTTTAACCCAACAAATGTACATACTCGGCATAAATGCCTACCACGCCGATTCCTCGGCAGCTATTTTTAAAGATGGTGCCCTAATAGCTGCAAGTGAAGAAGAACGATTTAGGCGCATTAAACATTGGGCCGGATTTCCCTCTGAAGCCATTAAATTTTGCTTGAAGGAAGCAGACATAACGCTAAAGGAATTAGATTATATATGCATTGGCCGTGACCCAAAAGCTAAAATTTGGAATAAAATTAAATATGTTTTAAAAAGTTTAACAAAAAAAAATACACTATTGATAGAGCGGCTTAAAAATTCTAAAAAGATTAAGAGTTTAGAAACTGAATTGGCACTATTAAGCGGATTAAGTGAAGCCGCAACAAAACTAAAGATTAAAAATGTTGAACATCATCGCAGTCATTTGGCCTCTGCATTTTTTGCAAGTCCATTTGTTGAATCCGCCATTTTATCCATTGATGGTTCTGGCGATTTTACTACCACTATGATTGCTGTTGGTAAAGGAAATCAAATTACAGTGTTGGACTCGGTTGATTTTCCGGTAAGTGCCGGACTGTTTTATACTGCATTCACCCAATATCTTGGTTTTCCGCATTACGGTGATGAATATAAAGTAATGGGACTAGCACCTTATGGGCAACCATTGTATTTAGAGCAAATCAGAAAAATATTACATTTTAATCAAAACGGATTATTTGGATGGGATGCCGCTTATTTTACCAATCCAAATGAAATGAAATTGGATTATGATACCCATATTCCTAATATCTCAACTTTGTATGGTGATAAAATGATTGAAACGTTTGGTCCTGCGAGGCAAAATGGAGAAGAACTGACTCAAAAACATAAAGATATTGCGGCAAGTGTTCAAAAAGTATGTGAAGAATTAATTTTACACATTCTTAATCATTTGCAAAAACGAACAGGCTTAAAGAATATTTGTATTGCAGGAGGTGTGGCACAAAATTCAGTGGCAAATGGAAAAATAATAGAAAATACAGGTTTTGAAAATTTATATATTCCTTCTGCAGGACATGATGCCGGAATTAGTATGGGCTGCGCTATGTATTTTTATAATCATATTTTGAACCAACCCCGAATGCCTCCTATTTATAATGCATATACAGGCAGCAAATTCAACAATGAGGAAATTGAAAGTTTTTTACAGGAAAAAAAAATTAAATATGAACGCCTGGAAGATGATGAACTTTATGATAGAATTACCAATAAATTAATTGAACCAGGTGTGGTAGGTTGGTTTAGCGGACGAGCAGAATTTGGCCCAAGAGCCTTAGGTGCAAGAAGCATAATTGCTGATCCTCGAAATGCCAAGGCAAAAGATTTATTAAATGCCAAAATTAAACGAAGAGAGAGTTTTCGCCCTTTTGCTCCAAGCATTTTAAAAGAATACGTAGCAGATTATTTTACCAAGGTGGAAGATGTTCCCTTTATGGAAAAAGTATTTCCAATAAAACCTGAAAAACAATCCATTATACCGGCAGTAACCCATGTAGATGGGACTGGTAGATTGCAAACGGTTGACAAATTGGTTTCTCCCCGTTATTATAATCTGATTGAACGGTTTAGACAAAAGACAGGGGTTCCTATTCTATTAAATACCTCCTTTAATGAAAATGAACCGATAGTAAATACCCCAGCCGAAGCCCTGGATTGTTTTTTACGGACACAAATGGATATGCTTGTTTTAGAAAATTGTTTAATTGAGCGATAGTCTTTTAAAAATTTCCGTTGTCACAGTTTGTTATAATTCTGCTGAAACTATTGAAAAAACCATCCAATCGGTTTTTAAGCAGGATTACCCAAACCTTGAGTATATAATAATAGATGGCGCTTCTACGGATAATACTCTCTCTATAGTTGACAAATACAAATCAAATATAACTCGCATTATTTCTGAAAAAGACCTGGGGATGTACGATGCTTTAAATAAAGGAATTAAGTTGGCAAGCGGTGATATTGTGGGTATAATGAACGCCGATGATGAATTTGCCAATAACGATGTATTAAGCAAAATTGCTCATCGTTTTGAACAGGATTACCATCTAGATATTGTATTTGGTGATGTAAAATTTTTGGGAGCAACGGGTAAAACTATTCGGTATTATTCTTCGGCAAAATGGAACCCTGAGCGTTTTGCCCGCGGCTTTATGCCTGCACATCCTACCTTTTACTGCAAAACAAGACACTTTAGAGAAATAGGATTGTATTCTCTCGATTTTGAAATTGCCGCTGATTACGAGTTGTTGATCCGTTTTTTAAAAATCCATAAACTAAAATATGCCTATATGCCATTGCTGATGGTTGTGATGAGAAAAGGTGGGAAAAGTACGAAAGGTCTCCGGAGCAATTTTGTGATAACCCGCGAAATTATGAAGGCTTGCAAACTCAATGGAATACACACCAATTATTTAGCTTTGTACTCCAAATATTTTTTCAAAATTTTTGAGCTAGGTAGAAACCGTCAGCAAAATATATCTTCTCGATGAAAGTATTAATTACTGGATCATCAGGTTTTGTTGGTCAAAATCTTCTTCCTTATTTAAAAGCAAGGAATTTTGAAATAAAGAATGTAAAAAGGAGTCTGAAGTCGGATTTGGATATTAGCTATGAAAACCTTTCAAAAGATTGGGTTAATACAAACGAAATAAAATCGTTTATACATTTGGCCGGCAAAGCCCATGATTTAAAAAACACTTCTGATCCCGAAGAATACTTTAAGGTTAACACTAATCTCACTATACAACTTTATGATATTTTCCTTAAATCGGATGCCAAAGTATTTATAAATATGAGTTCGGTAAAGGCGGTGGCAGATCGTTTGGATATAGCTTTGTCAGAAATCCATAATCCAAATCCAAAAACTACTTATGGCCAGTCTAAATTGAACGCTGAAAATTATATTCTTAATAATCTTCCTGAAAAAGGCAAACAGGTTTATATCCTCCGCCCGTGCATTATTCATGGGCCTGGAAACAAAGGGAATTTAAACCTTCTATATAAAATTGTAAGCAAAGGATTGCCCTGGCCATTGGGAGATTTTGACAACAAACGCTCTTTTTGCAATATTGAAAATTTATGTTTTATAATTAACGAATTAATAGAAAGAAATGATATTCCATCAGGAATTTATAATATTGCAGATGACGAACCAATTTCTACCAATGGCCTAATTGAATTGATGGCAAAAGCTCTTAACAGAAAACCACGCATTTATAAGATTCCCAAATCAGTCATTAAACTTACTGCGAAGTCAGGCGATCTTTTGCGTTTACCTTTGAACTCTGTCCGTTTAAAGAAACTTACCGAAAGTTACGTTGTTAGTAACGAAAAGTTGGTAAAGGCGATTGGTAAACCTATGCCGGTTTCTGTAAGAGACGGTTTATATTCAACCTTTTTGTCATTTCAAACCAGTATCCATTCCTAATGATATTCCTAAACATTTCTAATTTCATTAACACCCAAATCACTTTTCGGAAAGATAGTTTTTTTAAGAGTGATTTAATAGTTCATCATGATAAAATTTCCAAATCCATTGATAGAAAAAACGTATTAGTTATTGGCGGTGCCGGAACTATCGGCAGCAGCTATATAAAAGCTATACTAAAGTTTAAACCTGCCAAACTTTTTGTAGTTGATATTAATGAAAACGGACTGACTGAATTAGTTCGTGATATAAGAAGTTCAAAAGGGTATAATATTCCTAAAGAATTTATAACGTATCCTATAAATTTCGCTGACAAGGTTTTTGAAAAGCTTTTCTTAAACGAAGGCCCCTGGCATATTGTGGCTAACTTTGCTGCACATAAACATGTTCGCAGCGAAAAAGATGAATATTCTATAGAGGCCATGTTAGATAACAATTTGTTCAAAGCCGAAAAATTATTAGCTCTTTTGGCTAGAAACAAACCGGAACATTTTTTTTGTGTAAGTACGGATAAGGCCGCCAATCCTGTAAATATTATGGGGGCTTCAAAAAAACTGATGGAAAACCTGATTATCGCTTATTCTGATAGCTTTAAAATTAACACGGCCCGTTTTGCCAACGTGGCTTTTTCTCAAGGAAGTTTGTTGGACGGTTATTTGGAAAGGGTTTCAAAAAATCAGCCCCTCTCCTGCCCTTCTGATATCCGACGGTTTTTTGTATCGCCTGAAGAATCAGGACAGATATGTTTGTTGGCCACAATTCTTGGCAATTCAGGACAAATTTTCTTTCCTAAATTTGATTTTGAAAAGGATCAAACTTACTTTAAAGAAATAACCATTCGTTTTATTGAAGCCATGGGATTGCAACCCGACATTTGTGAATCAGAATTTATAGCCATTGAAAGAAGCCAAAGCCCTGATGGCAAAACATATCCTGTTTATTTTTTTGAGTCAAATACCTCAGGTGAAAAGCCTTATGAAGAATTTTATACTGATGAGGAAGAAAAGGATTTAACAAAATTTGAGAGCCTTGGAATAATTACCCCTGAAAAGAAAAACCTGGAAGAAACATTAAATTCAATTGAAGGATTGAAAAAGGTATTTGAAAATAATAGTTTGGATAAAGCAATAATCGTGAACGAAATCAAAAAACTGT
>CAYHCM010000087.1:0-16327 GCA_964355045.1 uncultured Chitinophaga sp.
TATCGCGCCTGCTTTGGGAGCAGGAGGTCGTAGGTTCGAATCCTGCCACCCCGACTACCCCCTTCGCTTTGGAGGGGGTTTTTTTATGGTCCGGTAGCTCAGCTGGATAGAGCAACAGATTTCTAATCTGTGGGTCAGGGGTTCGAGCCCCTTCCGGATCACTAAAAGCCTTTCATAATATTTCGAAACCCTTCAAAATGGCTGATTTGAAGGGTTTTTTCATTTAGCGTATTTTATAAATTTATTTATTACAAATTATAATACGCCTTACTGCACAAAATAAATATTCAATTAACCTGATTAAAATAATCTGAGTAAGGTTTCGGCTTCCATTTTATTCCAATCGCTTATACAATAAACGTCGCAAATTTTATATTTTTGAAAACCAAATGAGTTTGAAAATCATGAATAGACTTTTTCTTTTGTCCGTTGTTTTGTTAAATGGTGCTAATTTTACTTTTGGTCAGTTAAAAAATCCTAAAAATTTACCATATCATTGGATTACCGATACTACAAAACATACTGTTGATCTTTCAGATTTAACGTTAGCTGTTGTTAAAGATGCTTTACCTACCCTTGATTTTCCTAACTTTATTAACAAAAGTGATAAAAAATTTAATTTTTATGAATATGAGCCGGTAATTGCTATCTGCTATAACGGTGAAGCCAAAGCGTATCCTTTAAGTTTGCTTACAATGTATGAATTATCGAATGATAGTGTAGGTCTTGAACAGGTAATGATTACCTACTGCCCCATGTGTAATGCCGCAATGGTGTTTAACCGTAAAATACAAAAGGACGACAAAAACTACCTTCTCCAATTTGGCATTTCAGGTTTACTAATGCACAACGACATGATAATGTACGACAAGCAAACCAACACCTGGTGGGAACAGTTAATGGGTGAAGCCATAGTGGGTGAACTTGCAGGCGCTGAATTGAAGATGATGAGGGCTTTAATAATTTCGGTTAAAGATTATTTTGACAGATACCCAAATGGGAAAATTTTATCTCCGGAAGGCATTTCCATTATTGATAAAAAATCGGGACACCACTTGTTCCATCATTTAAATCATGATAATAATAATATGGATACAACTTACTTTCTTCCCGAAAAAGTTGATCCCCGACTTCCTCCCCTCGAGAGGGTGTTAGACATTCATGTAGCTGATCATATTATGATTTATCCTTTTTCGATTATTGCAAAAAAAGAAGTAATTAATGAAATTTTTGATAAAATGCCTTTTGTTATTTTTTATCATAAAGACATGGTTTCAGTTTTGGATGAAGATGATTTTGCCAAGTCAAAAAAAATCGGAAGCGCCACCGCTTTCAGAAGCGATCTTGATGGTGTTAACTATACATTTCATAAAAAAGGGAATTATTTTATTGATAATCAAACCGGCTCAGTATGGGATATTACAGGGTATTGCCGTGAAGGTACATTAAAAGATAAGCAACTTATGTTTTTACCTCACAGTAATCATTTTGCCTTTGCATATCTTGCGTTTTTCCCCGAAGCCGAGATTTATGGGAAGTAGCTTAATTTTAATTTTCTTGAATCCAAAAATTGTATTAGTGATCTGAATCCACCATTTAAAAAAAACAATCACCTCACATTTAATGAAGGTTTGGTCATTTTATAATCGGATTTTTTTAAAATTTTTATAAATTTTTAAAAAAGATATTACCAAACTATCCATTTTTCAAAATTAAGTTTACCATCCATTTTTAAAACCACAAGGTAATTACCTGCGATAAAATCGGAAGCTTTATATTCAATAAACTCTGTTGATGGTGGATTAGAAATCTGAACAATTCTTCTACCGGAAAAATCTAAAATTTCAAGTTCAAATGATTTCAATAACTGGAATTTATTAAAACAAAATACTAATTTTTCGGGGGTACGGATAATTTCGTATGATTTTTTCGTGGCAGGCACTTCTATAGAGATTGCCCATTTATATGAGGGAGAACAAATTTTTATAAGAGAAATACCTGCTCCTGTTACTGATGGATTATCCCCTCCAACTGAATATGCACATCCGTTCACTGTAACCATGCTGTGATAATTTGTTCCGAATGGCAAGGCATCACTTGGGTAATATTTCTTTTTAAGTGTGTGATAAATATAGGTTTTATCGTAAGTTATCCCGAGCCCATAACCGCCTGTAATAAAAATAAGGCTATCGTTTAAAACTGTAGCTGACGGAGCATGCAATATCACCGGCAAAGCCGGAAGTGAAACCCATGAATCACTCGTTTTATCATAACTGTGCGCAACATTAGTTGGACCACCAACACCCCCGCCTCCAAACCTGAAAATGGATTTTGAATTACTGACAATAGCCCCGTACCAGAAATTTTGATCAGGCAGGGGATTTTTTTGAACCCAGGATTTTGACGCAGGGTCGTAATATTCGCAGAGGGTTTTATCAGGTTGGCCACTCATTATGTAAAGTTTATTATCAAATGAAACTACTTTATGAATAGCAGTAGCTACAGGTAAATTAGTTGCCTGAAACCATTTGGATGAGTCGCTATCATAATAATAATGTTTGTTCAATCGGGTGCCGGTATTGGGATAACCACCTCCGCAAAAATGAATTTTACTGTTGACAACAGCGCCACCCGGTTGCTGGGCCAAAAAAGGAACAGGAGGTAAGGTATCCCACTTATTTGTTGCAGGTTTATAGCGCAGATGCAAGTTAGTAGCTCCCGATGGTCCTCCGCCGCCCATTACATGGATGTTTCCATTTAATTCCACAACTACCGGAAAGGCAAGCTCAACTGGAATGTCTGCCTTTTTCTCCCAGATTTGGGCAAATGCACAATTAAATGCAAAGACAAATCCAAAACTAAAAGTAGTTTTTTTCATACTTATGTTTAAGAAAGCAAATATAGAGTAAGGCTTATAAATAGCTAACTTTTAGTGTGATTTTGAAAATTTAAAAATCTTAATTTTTTATAAAAAATATCGGCCCCGAAATTTTTATTTCGGGGCCGATTTAACAAATACTATATTTGGCTATTAAAATTCTATTTCAATATGGTAATCAGAAACGATTTTACGAACAAACGGGGGTATCCACCTGAGGCTTGCCTGTATGAAATGGTAGCAGGATAAACCCCGTCGGGCACTATTTTATCTCTTACCGCACCATCCCATCCCTTAATAGGATCGCCTTTATAAATAATTTCGCCCCATCGGTCATATATTACCAGTTCTACCCATTCAATTACCTGACCTTGTGGTTTCCAAAAATCATTTATACCGTCACCATTAGGCGAAAAAGCAGTTGGGAAATAAAGGCGACAACCTAATTCATCCACTTTAATATTTAACCATGTCGAGTCTTTTCCACAGGCATTTTGGGCTACTACCCAATACAATCCCGGTTTTTTAATTTTGCGGTCAGGCAGGTTAGATTTATCCTCCCAGGTAAAGGTAGTATTGGCAGCCCAGAAACTAAAGTCAAAATTAAGATTAGGAGCTTCGCAAAATACGGAGTCGGTAAAACCAAAACTTAAAACAGGCTTAATGGAAAAATAAACTATAATGTCATCTCTTTTAACACAATTGCCATTGGAGGCATCAACCCAATAAACAGTTTTGGGCATATTGACAGCAACAATAGAAGATGTAGTAGCACCTGTACTCCAAATGTAAGCTTCTGCCGCTGCTGATGAGGCATCTAAAGTTGGTAAAATACCGTCACACACATTAATATCCAATCCTAAATTTACGATAGGAGTGGTTTTATAAGTTATGGTTATTGTATCCCTCTTCCAGCAGAATCCGTCAGAAATAGTTCCGCAAAAAGTTCCGCCGGGGTTGTTCACCGTGTATTTGGCAGTGGAAGCCAATGGCATTCCGGTAAGTGTACGCCAATCATAAAGTATGGCATTGGCGGCGGTAATATCCAAATCTTTGGTATCATTATCGCATAATTGCAAATCGGGGCCAAGTGATGGGATAAACAATTCAGGACGATAGGTGATTTTAATACTGTCACGCGTTATACAAACCCCGTCATTTCCTTCCAACCAATGGATACCGGCCGGAGGAGTTCCATTAGCTCTTATGCCGGGCGTGGTTGCGCCATCCCACCATCTGTAAGATTTAAAGGCATATTTAGCAGCATTTAAATTAGTGGTTTGCCCAACACATAGCAGCGTATCATTTCCCAGATTTATTTTAGTTCCGGGTTTAAAGGTTACTAAAACCGTATCAGTTGTTTTACAAACTTTTTTAGGGAGATCTCTCAAATCAACATAGTATTTGCCGGTTGTTTTTATGGGGTAACTATAATTTTTGACCGTTCCCATCCAGGTAAATTCAACATCGGTTATGGGACCCGGAATTATATCATAGGTTGCTCCTACACAAAGAATGGTATCGCGACCAAGGGTAAAAGGTGGCAAAGATATTTCGCCAATATTAATGGTATCGCTTACTTCACAGGCACCACCTATAACTTTTACATATTTTTTACCGGCAGTTTTTGCAAGGTGGGTAGTGGTCTTGGTATTATCGTGCCAAAGCCACGATACACCACCTGTAACAGCAGCGTTTATTAAATAGGACCCGCCTTTACAAATAAACGTGTCCTTTCCTAAATTTAAAGTTAATTTATTTTGAACGGTTACATTTACAGAATCCCTCAGGCTGGTACACATGGTATCTTTAACCGTGGCCCAATATATTCCCGTTGATTTTACCTTTAACACGGAATCTGTTGAAGCGTTACCCCATTGGAATATTTTTGTTAAAGAAGTGGTTTTAGCTTTCAAAATAACGCTATCGCCCTGACACAAAATGGTATCATTACCTACAAATAAAGTAGGCAGATTTCTAACTTTAATATAGATGGTATCGTAGGCATAACAACTGCCATTGGCCACACCAACCCAAACATTTCCCTGTTTTTTGGCATATACCGATTGTACGGTATCCCCTAAACTCCAGATATATTTTTGTCCGGCAGACGCTGTAAGTTTTATGCTATCGTATTTGCAAATAAGCAAAGTATCATCAACAAAAGATGAATCGGGGAAACTAATTACATCCAAGTACATGGAATCCCTTCCCGTGCATCCCCCCACTTTTACATCTATCCAATGCCAGCCCTTGGTATCGGCAATATATGAAGGTACAGCAGAACCGCCTTTCCAAATGTAGGTAGCATTAGGCGTATTATCAAATAATACAACCTCTTCACCTGCACACACTACCGTATCATTTCCTAGTTTAGGTTTGGGATTAGGAAAAATAGTGAGTTTCTTGCGGGCTGTATCGGCATAACAATCTGCACTGGACACTTTTCTGTACATTTGCATAAAAACATTGTATGATTTTGGGCTTGAAAATTTATGATAAACGGTGAAACCTTTCGCAGTATTGTTAGTTCCTGTACTTGGGTCATCAAATTTCCAACGAACTGAATCAACTCCAGCAGAATCTACAACAAAAAGTTTTGTAAGGGCATTTTCACATAAGTTAGCAGCATTGCTTCCCCAGTCAAATTCAGATTTATTAAAATACGAATTTAGAAATGTAGGGATACCCCATTGGGCATATCTACCGGTACCAAGGTCAACTGCATTAAGATTAAAACTACAGGCTGTTCCTTGACAGTTTGGTTTTTCAATGCAAGCAAGATATCGGGATCCACTTCCAATGCTTCCTCTGGTAAGGTAAATTTTACCATCCAAACCAAGCTGCATGCCACCACCGGAGTATGTGCTGAATGAATTTACCACTTTAATACAACTTGCGCCAATTGCATTAGCATTACCTGCTAACATATCCAATTGCCACAAACCATCACCGCCATCGCTTCCACCAACAATATAATTAGGCAAATAAAAACTGACATAGAGATAACGGCCGTTAGGTGAAAGTTCCATTCCATACAAACTACTTATATTACCAACCCCAGATTTAATATTACTTTTATCAATAACTTGAGGATTAGACAAAACACCTGTTAAATTATCGAAATCGTATATTTCGATTCTTCCTGCGTTGTTTAAATATCTATTTCCTCCGTCTTGTTGGCCCGCAATCAATGCAATTAACTTTGTACCATCTGGGGTAAACTTCATATACCCTTTACCATATCCTCTTGCATTTGCACTTGATCTGGACCAAACAGGGCCTACAGAAGAAACAACCGGTGAACCGAGACCCTGTGAGTTTAACTTGTATGCATAAAATTTATTGTCATCACCGGTATGTGCCATTACCCATGTATCCACCTTGTTTGCATGTTTAATTGCACATACCTTTTCAGCAGTACGAACACCATTAGATGCCTGTGAAAGTAAAGGCTGGTTTTTAACAATAACTTGTCCCAATCCCCCACTTAATGATGTATCTACAATAGAGTAGTGAAGCCCATCAACACCCCATTCGGCATCCGCTGTAAAAATCCAGTACCTGTTACTACGAACGGGTTGTACCACAATAATAGCACTTTGAGTGGAATTAACATCACCTCTTAAGCCGGTACCATTCGTCATTGTACCATGTGTTCTAGTCCACACATTCACTCCATTGGTATAAAAAAGCAATCCACCTTTAGAATTTGATATGGATGCCACACCATCTAAGGAGTTCATCACGCCATTTGTTTGCACCACAGGCGCATTATTGGTTCCATTAAATGCAATTCCACACCTATTTCCAAAATACCACCAAGTAGCTTCTTTTTGGGCAAATAAATTGAGAGTTAATAAAGATAATAAAATTAGGGTAATTGACCTTTTCATAGAAAAATTAAAGGGCCGAAACTAATTAATAAATTAGCTACCACCAAAACTTTTTCATTTACTGCTTAAATAAAACCCATGCCTGTTTTAATAAAAATGTTGCCATGGATTGGGTTGTTTTATTCAAGATACTTATTATGCAAAACTTAGCTAGTATTCATATTGAACTTGTTCTTTGCCCGTAAACATTGCAATAATTTCTTCCTGACCGGTTTTTGGATGATGGTATTCTTTCTAAAATAATTAATTAATTTGGCTTACAACTTTGCGTTTGAAGATTAATCAAGTATGTTTTCTAATTCAATTCCAAGATTCAGTTATTGGTATTTTTCATCTGTAAAAATTCAAACTTTCCTAATATTATCAACCTTTTTCATTGGTATTAATCCAACTTTACAAACCCTTGTCAGGGTTTTGTCATAATTACATTATGCCAAATATTAAATTATCAAATACAAGACCCGGGTACGTGACTAGAAATTCATTTTTTTGAAATTGAAATTTTGAAATCCAAAAATAATATTCGCCAAGAGTTTTACCATGTCGGCAATTGCAGATATAATATTTAGAATCAGAGGATTTTTTTGAATCTTAATTTTTCTGGCAATAGAGAATTTAGAGGGGGAAATTTTAGAACCTAAATAGAAAAGTGTACGCCATTTTTCTACAAAAAAACTGCTCCGAATTTTTATTCCGGAGCAGTTTTTAATAATTTTATATCAGGTTTTAATCTTTATTTCAGAATGGTAATCAGAAACGATTTTACGAACAAACGGGGGTATCCACCTGAGGCTTGCCTGTATGAAATGGTAGCAGGATAAACCCCGTCGGGCACTATTTTATCTCTTACCGCACCATCCCATCCCTTAATAGGATCGCCTTTATAAATAATTTCGCCCCATCGGTCATATATTACCAGTTCTACCCATTCAATTACCTGACCTTGTGGTTTCCAAAAATCATTTATACCGTCACCATTAGGCGAAAAAGCAGTTGGGAAATACAGGCGACAGCCTAATTCATCTACTTTAATATTAACCCGTGCCGTATCAGTTCCGCAAGCATTTTGGGCTGCTACCCAATATGATCCGGGCAATTTTATTTTTCGGGTTGGCAGGTTGTATCCATCCTGCCAGGTAAAGGTAGTATTGGCAGCCCAGAAACTAAAGTCATAATTAAGATTAGGAGCTTCGCAAAATACGGAGTCGGTAAAACCAAAATCCAATACAGGTGGTATGGAGAAAGAAACCATAATATCATCTCTTTTAACACAATTTCCATTGGAAGCATCAACCCAATACACTGTTTTGGGCATATTGACAGCAACAATAGAAGATGTCGTTGCCCCGGTGCTCCAAATGTAAGCTTCTGCCGCCGCTGATGAAGCGTTTAAGGTAGGCAAAGCGCCATCACACACATCAATATCCAATCCTAAATTTACAATTGGGGTGGTTTTATACGTTATGGTTATTGTATCCCTTTTCCAACAGAATCCGTCAGAAATAGTTCCGCAAAAAGTTCCTCCGGGGTTGTTCACAGTATATTTGGCGGTGAAAGCCAAAGGCATTCCGGTAAGCGTTCGCCAATCATAAAGTGTGGCATTGGCAGCGGTAATATCTAAATCTTTGGTTGCATTATCGCATAATTGCAAATCGGGGCCAAGGGATGGGATAAACAATTCAGGACGATAGGTAATTTTAATACTGTCACGCGTTACGCAAATACCGTCATTTCCTTCCAACCAATGAATACCGGCAGGAGGAGTTGCGCTAGCTCTTATGCCGGGAGTGGTTGCTCCATCCCACCATCTGTAAGATTTAAAGGCATATTTAGCCGCATTCAAATTAGTGGTTTGCCCAACACATAACAGCGTATCATTTCCCAGGTTTATTTTAGTTCCGGGATTAAAAGTTACAAGTACTGTATCGCTTGATTTGCATACTTTCTTAGGTAAATCTCTTAAATCCACATAATATTTTCCGGTAGTTTTTATCGGGTAGCTGTAATTTTTGACCGTCCCCATCCAGGTAAATTCAACACCGGCTACAGGTGCCTGAATAATATCATAGGTAGCGCCAACACACAAAATGGTATCTCGCCCGAGGCTAAAAGGAGGTAAGGAAATTTCTCCTATATTAATGGTATCGCTTACCTCACAAGCGGCACTGGTTACTTTTACGTATTTTTTACCGGCAGTTTTTGCAAGGAATGTTGTTGCCTTTGTATTATCGTGCCAAAGCCACGATACGCCTCCTGTTACAGGAGCATTTATTAAATACGACCCGCCTTTACAAATAAAAGTATCCTTTCCTAAATTTAAAGTTAATTTATTTTGAACCGTAACCCTGACCGAGTCCCTCAGGCTGGTACACATGGTGTCTTTAACCGTGGCCCAATATATTCCGGTTGTTTTAACTTTTAAAACCGAATCCGTTGAAGAATTACTCCATTGAAATATTTTTGTTGTAGAAGTGGTTTTAGCTTTCAAAATAACGCTATCACCCTGACACAAAATGGTATCATTTCCTACAAACAAAGTAGGCAAATTTCTGACTTTAATAAATATTGTATCATAGGCATAGCAACTGCCATTGGCCACGCCAACCCATACATTTCCCTGTTTTTTGGCATATACCGACCGGACGGTATCACCTAAACTCCAAATATATTTTTGTCCTACAGAAGCTGTAAGTTTTACACTATCATATTTGCAAATTATAAGCGTATCATCTACAAAAGATGAATCAGGGAAACTTATTACATCCAAATACATGGAATCCCTACCCGTGCATCCACCCACTTTTACATCTATCCAATGCCAGCCCTTAGTTTTGGCTATATAGGCGGGTACGGCAGAACCATCTTTCCAAATAAAGGTAGCATTAGGGGTATTATCAAATAAAATCACTTCTTCACCGGCACAGATTACCGTATCATTGCCAAGCTTGGGCTTGGGGTTTGGAAAAATGGTCACCCTTTTTCGTAACGTATCAGCATAACAATCAGCACTTGTTACTTTTCGGTATAATTGCACAAAAACACTATAGGATTTCGGGCTTGAAAATTTGTGATAAGCTGTGAAACCCTTAGCGGTATTCTTCGACCCTGTACTGGGGTCATCAAATTTCCAACGAACCGAATCAACCCCTGCAGAATCTATGACAAAAAGTTTGGTAAGAGCATTTTCGCATAAGTTAGCTGCATTGCTCCCCCAGTCAAATTCAGCTTTATTAAAAAACGTTTGAATAAATGTAGGAATACCGTAACGACATGTTCTTCCTGAAAGGCTTACTGCATTGTCAACAAAAGTACAGGCTGATTTAGGGCAATTAGGTTTGGTAATTGATGAAACATACGTTCTGCCATTTCGGGCAACATATATTTTTCCATCAGGTGCCAATTGCATTCCGCCGTAATTACCAGCGGTACCTTTTGCAACATGAAAAATACTTGCAGCCATTGAATCAGCAGTTTTTTTGAACATATCTATTTGCCATACCCCGTCATTTCCGGTGTTACCACCGGTTGCAGGAATATAAAAAGATATATAAACATAGCGGCCGTTTGGAGAAAACTCAACACCATACGGACCGCTAACCTTACCAACTCCCGAAGGAATATTGGTATTACTGTTATCAATTATCTGAGGATTAGAAATTACACCCGTTAAGTTATCAAAATCATAAATCTCTATCCTTCCTGTTGCCGGTGAATTAAATTGATAGCCTCCGCCTGGTCCAAGCTGATTTCCGGCAACGGCCACCACTAATTTTGTACCATCAGCCGAAAATTTCATATACCCTTTTGAATAGCCCATATTAGACGTGGAATGAACCGGACCAACAGATGATACCGTAGCTGAGCTGCTAATACCAATGGCACTCAATTTATAACAATAAAATTTATTATCATCAGCACCATGGGTAACCACCCAGGTATCTACTTTGTTGGCATGTTTTACCGCATTAACTTTTTCTGCGCATTTAGTCAATAATTGTACATTTTTTACAATAACCTGACCATCTCCACCATTTAATGCTGTATCTACAATTGAGTAACAGAAGCCTTTATTTTGCCATTCAAGATCTACCGTAAAAATAAAATATCTGTTACTTCTTACCGGTTGTTGCACAATTACGGCGCTTTGCGTGGATGAATTATCTCCGTTTAAGCCTGTACCATTGGTCATGGTGTTATGTTTTTTATTAAACACATAATTTCCATCGGTGTAAAATAACAACCCTCCCTTGCTGTTACTGATACTGGCTACACCTTCCAATGCATCGCTTAGATTATTGGCATTAGTAACGGCTACAGGACTTCCTGAGGCAAAAGACAAACCAGCTCTCGTTCCAAAATACCACCAATTGGCTTCTTTTTGGGCAAACAAATGAAGAGAGATTATTGAAAACAGGATCAAAGAAAATGATCTTTTCATAGTATGATTTTAAAGGCGAAATTTACTAATAATTTATTAAAAAACAATAGGCGTTTTTAAACATAAATGCTTCATATTAAAACGGTAATAAAAAACCAGCTCTATGTAAAAATATATTTGAGGGATTTCAGAGATTTATAAATTAAGGGTAAAAGACTGTCCCGATTTTATTTCAAAATCCATTCGTTTTGTACCTATTGTTCCTCTATCGGTATTTCCTCTGCAAATAAGCTTATAAGTTCCCGGCTGCAAAACGATTACCTGTATTCCGGGAGTGTTACTAATATTTACAACCCATTCCAATATGTTATTTTCAATTTGGAAAATAGCTCCAGTAACGCCTCTGCCCGAATAGAAAGTAAGCTTGCCTGGTTGGGGAATAATAATTTCATTCGTTAAACTTTGCGATATGGTTACATTTGTTTTAATAATTCTTGGTGTACTAAGTATATCAAGGTCATATGCTCCCGTTAAATATTTTTCCTGTGTATTAATATCCTGAACATTCACAACCTCATTGGTTCCGGTTTTTTTTACAACACACTGAAGCCGTTTATACCCTAATGAGCCATCCACTCTTAGTTTAAGGCTTCCCTGTGGTGCATCCATAGCCACAATACTGTGCCGGCCTGCCACTATTTCCACATTATCTTTTTTTACCGGAGGTAAAGTATGTACGGTTATATCATATCTGTTCACAGGGTCAAGTATAATGGTGTCAGGAACACCTCTTTCAGTTAAAGTCTGCACATAATTATCCTGCATTTTATGCGAATGATTGTCATAAAAAGTCATGTTAACATCAGTTTCCAGAGCATTTCCGCTTTCATTTAGCAGGTTTACCTGAAGGGTTGTATTATTCATAGCCTGCGATATTATTACACGTAATACGTCATCGAAACCCTGTTCACTTTCAGCATTAAAAAAGCGACCTACACATTCAAATTGTTTAGCAAAATCAAGATTAAGCCCGAGTCCGATAATAAATGGTTTTAAAATAACACCCTTGCGTTGAAGAGCCTCTGAAACAGCACACGGGTCGCCACCACATTCTTCCAAACCGTCTGTTATCAATATAATAATATTCCTGCATTTTGGGTCCTTTGGAAAATCGTTGGCGGCTTCAAGCATCGAATAAGCGATTAATGTAGTTCCAAGCGGTATTAGTTCCTTAAGTTTTTTCTGAATTGCATCATGATTTGTCAAACCAAATGGTACCTCTAATTTTGTATCTTTACAATTATGTTTTTCTTTGCCTGAGGTATGGCCATATACGCGTAAAGCAATTTCCAGATCGGGTTTGTAGCGAAGACTGTCCACCATTTTTGTCAATAACCTTTTGGCTATGGTTATTCTAAAATCCTTCCCCATTTTGGCATACATACTTCCGCTGGCATCCAGCAAAAACAAAATGCGTGTTTTATTGGGTTGCTGGGCATCGGCATTAAGGATGAAACCCCCGATAATTAGTAACAGGCAGGCAATTTTAAAAATAGCCCTAATCGAATGTTTGAATAACAAAGTTTTTTTTAAATTAAATTAAAATACAAATATCAAATCATTGTATTTATTATTACGAAAAAGTTATACCATTTCTAATTCAAATTAGTCCAAAGGTCACTTTGAATATTTAAATGTTAATACAGATAGAGTAGCTGCTGGGTTGAATATTCTGATAATAATAATTTATTCAAAACCCATTTCTACTTTATTAAATTCAGAAACCTATTTTTTAAACATATTGAATTTATACCAAATCTTGGTATATTTGAAAATAATTTTATATAAAATGGGAAAAAATACTTCAATACTACTTGGTGACTATTTTGAAACGTATGTAAACGAAAAAATCACTTCTGGAAAATATTCTTCAGTAAGTGAAGTTATTAGAAGTGCATTACGATTATTGGAAAATGAAGAGAACAAGACTAAATCATTAATTAATGAACTAACAATCGGAGAAAAGAGTGGTATGGTTAAAAATTTCGATAGAAATGAAAACTTGAAAAAACTTCATGCTAAACATATAATCTAATGGCTTACGAGATAAGCAAAAAAGCGAATGAAGACATTAACAGTATTTGGTTATATACCTTGGAAAATTGGTCACTTGAACAGGCAGACAGATATTACAACTTAATATTAGACGAAATTGAATATATCGCAGAAAATTATGAAAGTGGAAAATCAATGGAACATTTGAAAAAGAATTATCGTTCCACAAAAGTAAAATCACACATTTATATTTTATAGAAAAACAAACACGAATAGTGTAGAAATTATTAGAGTTTTACACCAAAGAATGGATATTGAAAACAGACTGAATGAATAAAAAAGAACGAAAGAGCCATGTGCCGTGCGGAAGCAGGTAGATTTACTAAATTTTAGCATTCTACTACGAATGAACATTTCTAATAACATGAACATCCAACTTCTAATTCCCCAGCAGGGCAAATCCCAAAAACGGTATTATCACCCTTGTCTTTAAAATACGAATTATATAAAATCAACTTTCTGCTTTTTGAGTTAATTAAAGCAATTTACTATGTCAAGTTAAAGATTATTTTTGCCCTTGATATAGAGTTAGCCAAAAATGGACGATTATTACCCTGAAGATTGAAAAATTTAGCTGTGGTTTATTCATCAACCTCTATTCAGGTTTTGAAAATTATTAATAGGGGATTATATAAAAAATGTTAACGTATTATAAAAACGACAATGGCTTGGTTAAAGTTCCAAAAGATGAGCCATTCTTTTGGGTAGATGCCGGTAGCCCCAATAGCGAAGAAAAGGATTATCTTTTAAATGAAATTAAAATTCCGGAAGCTTTTTACAATGATATTGAAGACATAGATGAACGGCCCCGTATTGAAATAGAAGATGGATGGTATCTTATAATTTTAAGAATTCCTTTTAAAAGTGATGATGCCAAATTACCCTTTAATACCGCGCCTTTAGGTATAATTTTTAAAGAAAATATATTTGTGTCCATCTGTTTTTTTCAAGCTGAAATTTTACCCGATTTTATTTTATATACTAATCGTAAACGGCTTTTTATTAATAATCATTTCGACCTTGTTCTGAAATTGCTTCTTTCTTCAAATATTTGGTTTCTTAAATATTTAAAACAAATTAATCAACGAATAAAACTGGCTGAGAATAACCTTGAGCAATCAATTAAAAATGAAGATTTACAAACCTTGCTTCAAATAGAAAAATGCCTTGTTTTTTATATCACTTCCCTTAAAGGAAACGATATTTTGTTTCACCGCATAAGAAATATAAAAAGTGAAAAGGAAAATTTTGATCCTGAATTAATAGAAGACGTGGAGATAGAATTGAGACAAGCCCAGGAAACAACCAATATTTACAGCAATATACTTAGCGGTATGATGGATGCCTATGCCTCTGTAATTTCAAATAATCTCAATATTATTATGAAGCGGCTTACCTCCATTTCTATAATATTAATGATACCTACGGTAATAGCCAGCTTATACGGAATGAATGTGCCTAATGCTTTCCAAAATAATATATTTGGATTTTGGTATGTGTTGCTTATTTGTTTTCTATTTGCTACCGTAGGGGTTTTGCTCTTTAAAAAGAAGAATTTTTTCTAAAGAATGAAATAGAAATAATAACCGATATCTAAACGCAAAGCATGTCAGAAACAGGTGAACATAATCATGCAAACCATCACTCATTAACAGTAAAAAACGTTAACCTATCTTTTATTGTTGGCATTACGCTTAACTTTTTGTTTGTAATAATTGAGGTTATTGCCGGCCTGTCCGCTCATTCACTCTCTTTGCTTTCAGATGCCGGGCACAATCTTGCTGATGTAGGAGCCTTAGCACTTTCACTTCTTGCCTTCAGGCTTTTAAAAGTGAAATCAAACACCAAATATACGTATGGATATCGCAAAACTTCCATTTTGGTGGCACTTTTCAATGCCATGATTTTGTTGGTATCAGTTGGTGCAATAATTTATGAAGCAGCTCATCGTTTTTTAAATCCCGAACCAATACCGGGTAAAACTATTGCTATTGTTGCAGGCATTGGTATTATTATTAACTCCGTCACCGCCCTAATGTTTCTTCGTGATAAAGACAAAGATATCAATATCAAAAGTGCCTATCTGCATTTAATGAGTGATGCTTTTGTTTCGTTTGGAATTGTAATCGGTGGAATAATAATATTCTTTACCAATTTATTTTGGATTGATAGCGTGCTAAGCATTATTATAGCTACCGTGATTATTTTTAGCACATGGCGACTTCTTAAAGATAGTTTGCGTTTATCGCTCGATGGGGTTCCTCAAAATATTAATCTTCACGAAATAAAGGCGGATGCACTTAAAATTGAGGGAGTAAATGACTTGCACCATATTCATATTTGGGCCATAAGCACCACTGAAAATGCATTAACGGCACACCTCGTTTTGAAACAGGATATCACCTTAGAGCAAGAACAAAAAATAAAGCAACAGCTTAAATATGAATTTGGAATTAAGAATATCCATCATATTACCCTTGAAACGGAGCGGGAAAATGAATGCTGTGAATCGGAAGTGTGTTAAATTGAAAAGCAAGAAGTACAGGGAATATTTAAATTATTCAATACTTAAATTGAAAGGCACACGGGCCTGTATTCCTGAGGTTTTTGAGAGTGACCTTATTGTTTTATGCAAGGTATAAAATTCACCAAACTCATTCTCTAAGGCAGATTTTGTTTGTTCATCTCCTCTAAGTATTGACAGAATTTCATCTATCTGGCTTTTTTGCTGAGGGTATTCTACAATCCGGCAATCGGTTAATTTTGCTTTCCATTTGGCTATCGCAATGGCTTTATCCATTCCTCCCAATACATCTACCAGATTAAGTTTTTGTCCCTGTTCGCCCGTCCAAACCCTGCCCTGTCCAATTGAGTCAACCATATCTTTAGGTATGGAACGACCTTTTGAAACCCGTGTTAAAAATTTATCATAAATTCGTTCCACCAAATTTTGAATAACCTGATACTCAGCCGGAGTAAGGGGACGGTCAATGCGCCCAAAATCTGAAAACTCACCGGTTTTTACATTATCAAAATTAATCCCAAGTTTGTCATTATATA
>CAYHCM010000088.1:0-16118 GCA_964355045.1 uncultured Chitinophaga sp.
GGCCATGAATTTGAAGCCGCAGTCTTCAGGCAATTGGGAACTCTAGAAATGGAAGACCAATTGAAAGGAGTTGAGTTTTTAAAAACCTTGTCTAATGTGGATGCTTCGCGAATAGGAATACATGGCTGGAGCTATGGCGGTTTTATGACCACAAGCCTAATGACACGCAATGCAGGAGTGTATAAAGTGGGAGTGGCCGGTGGCCCGGTGATAGATTGGGGGCTTTATGAAATTATGTACACCGAGCGGTATATGGATACCCCCGAAGAAAATCCGGAAGGATATAAAAATAATAATCTGCTTAATTATACCAAAAACCTGAAAGGCAAACTGCTAATGATACATGGCGGTGAAGATGATGTAGTGCTATGGCAACATTCATTGCAATACCTTGAAAAATGTATTAAAGACGGGGTTCAATTAGATTATTTTGTTTACCCGCATCATCCGCATAATGTTTCGGGAAAAGATCGGGTTCATTTAATGGACAAAATTTCGAGGTACTTTTTTGATAATTTGTAAGTTTAGAAGATTTGACAACTTTTAAGAAGTTGTCAAATCTTACGTTCTATTTATCCAATAGCCTGCGGAATGTATAATAAAAATTAACTTTCCGCAGGTTATTGTTTTTTATACTCTGCGGAATGTATTATTTTTGTTTTCTGAAATCAATTAAAATGAAACCTTTAAAAGCATTATTTGGAAGAAATAAGGAACAAAAAATACTATTAAACTATTGCAAAATCACTCCTTCAAAAATGGTAGCTGTTGTGGGCCGTCGCAGAATTGGTAAGACATTTTTAATACGGAAAACCCTACAGGGTCAAATTGATTTTGAAATGACGGGTTATCAAAATGCCACTAAAAAAGATCAGTTGCAAAATTTTATAATGTCCTTATCCAATTTTGCAAACACAACAATGATTACTCAACCTCCTAAAAATTGGTTGGAAGCTTTTCATCAATTAAAATTGCATTTAATAGCCAATAAAGGCAAAGCTAAAAAAGTAGTTTTTTTTGATGAATTACCCTGGATTGCAACTTCCAAATCAGGATTTGTGGAAGCACTTGCTCATTTTTGGAACGATTGGGCAAGTGAAAATAATGTATTACTCCTGGTATGTGGGTCGGCTGCTTCGTGGATGCTTAAAAATGTTGTCAATAATAAAGGCGGATTGCACAACAGAATTAGTCACACAATTTTTTTAGAACCATTTACGCTTAATGAAACCAAGCAATTGGTAGATGGATTAAAAGTAAAAGCAACCTATCATCAAATAATAGAACTGTATATGATTTTTGGCGGAGTGCCCTATTATTTGAGTTTGATGGAACCCGGAAAAAGTATCGCTCAAAATATTGATGAGCTATTGTTTGATAAAAATGGCAAACTGGCAAATGAATATGAAAATCTATTTGCATCCCTGTTTGATAATTCGGCCAATCATAGCCAGATTATTCAAATTTTAGGGACTAAATGGAAAGGATTTACACGAAATGAAATTTTGAATTTGTATAAAGGAAAAGATGGTGGCAGCCTATCGCAACTATTAGAAGAGCTATTGCTTTCAGGATTTATTAGTAAATATAGCCCGTTTCAAAAAACCACGAAGGAAGCCTTATTCCGGCTGTCGGATCCATATTTATTATTCTATTTACATTTTATAACTAAAACAGCTGGGAAGAAATCTTTTTCAAACCTGATGAAAACACCTTCCTATAAATCGTGGTGTGGCTATGCGTTCGAAAATGTTTGCCTATATCACATCAAACAAATAAAAAATAACTTGGGGATTGCCAAAATAGAAACCAAAGAATCCTCGTTTTTTTATAATGGGAACGCCAATGAACAAGGGTTTCAGATAGATTTGCTCATAGATAGAGCTGATGGTATTATAAATATGTGTGAGATAAAATATTGCAGTACCGAATTTACAATTGATAAAGGGTATTACAAACATCTCATCGAGCGGATTGCCCAATTTGCAAGAGTAACAAAATCAAAAAAAGCAATTCATTTAACGATGATTACTTCACGTGGTTTAGCGGAAAATGAATATAGAAACGAGATAGTGGATAGTGAAATTAATGGGGAGGAATTATTTTTGGAATAAAATCTTTTTGTCATAAACAAAGAACATGAAAAATAGCGAAAGATAAAAATATTGGGAGGGTTTATATAATGGACAAAATTTCGAAGTATTTTTTTGATAATTTGTAAGTTTAGAAGATTTGACAACTTTTAAGAAGTTGTCAAATCTTACGTTTTATTTATCCAATAGCCTGCGGAATGTGAAACAAATATTAACTTTCCGCAGGTTATTGCTTTTAAAACTGAGCGTGAAGTATTTTTTTTATGAAATATAACCTACTCAATTAAACAATCTCCAACAAACCCCAAACCTGAAAAATCGTGGAGGATTAGGATAAAGAGGAGTTGAATAATACCGATTCCCTGAAATGCCATTATTGATGTGTTCAAAACGGATAAACAAATTCATGGTTTGTACCTTAGCACTTATATAAAAATCGAGGTAAGGATAGTTACCAATTTTAGTTTTGTCTTGCCATACAAACTGCCTTAAGTACGGATTATAATCATCGGCAAAATAGCTGCTGTACCAAAAATAATCAACTCCGATTCGTGCCAGCATATTTTTTTTAAAAAAACGGTTTTCAAAATATATACCGCCCGAAACGGAGAGTTTTGGAAGATGAAAGGTTTGGCTTATTTCCTGATAACTGATTCGATTGTTCCAGTGTGTTTTACCAAATTTCAAATTATTTGAAACATATACATTCAAATAATTAAAGTCAATACCTTTTGGAGCTGAGTTGAAAAAATAAATGTTATAATTTTGAAAATTGGAGGCTGCAAATCCAACAATTAATTGCCACGGCAGCCATTCCAATGAAGCATCCAATCCATTGCGAAGCGCTGGTTTTAAAGTTTGATTCCATTTAATTGGAGTTGTAAAACCAATGTTTTGAAAGTAATCGGCTACATGGCGTTGGCTTGAAATTTGGGCAAGTAATTTAAATTTTTCTTTTACCAAAAGTTTGGCACCGGTTTGCAATAAATAATCTTTGTTGTTATATCCGGCAATAAACCATTTGCCATTTCCAGTCAATTCTATTTCTCCAAATTTAGAGGTTAAAGCCGCCAAAATTGTTCCGTTCAATGAAAGATTATTAAATGCCCGTTGACCGAAGAACGAATTAAAAACTCCTATATTACTGTGTTCTATACCTGTTTTTATAAAATTACTAAATTGTTTGTAGGTGGTTTTAATGGCAAAACCTATAGAATTGGTCATCTCTTTTAATGCCATCGAATCAAAGATTGGCTCCGTAAAAAATGACGGATAGTAAAACGTATCCGGCAGCAAATCCTTATACTTAAAGGTAGTTTTTGAAAGTTGAAACGTATGATAAAAATATCCTTTTGGGGCAAAATCAAAACTTAAGGTATCAATACGATTCGAGTCATTTAATTGTGTTTGATAGGAAGTAACGCCAAAGCGGTAATATTGATTGATAACTAAGGAAGGTTGATTAATTGTATTTGTAACATTGATTAAAGGATTTTCAAAAACCCTGAGCCTGCCAGAAGTTGTGTCAAACGAAAGGGGATACTTTAATCCTCCCGTTTCACGCAGCGTTATTTTGTTATAGGTAATGGCTCCCAAAATATAATATTTATCCTTTTTGCCGTGGTAGCTGGAGAAAAGTTTAACATTAGAAATAGCGGGGATACGGATTTTATTATATTCATCACCTGAAATAAAGAAAAGGTAATTATTTGTTTTTAACCTTCTGTAATCAATGCCAGCATTCCACCTTCGGGTAATATTTTGGGTATGGAGTAATTCTAAAAATATCAATTCTTTTGCGCCTTGAGAGTAATTAAGTTTGGTGTATCCGGTTGGGGCAATTATTATGCGTTCGTCGGCACTGGTTTTGTTATACATCCAGGTATTCATTCGGTTAAACCCCAAATCAAATCCCGGTTGTTTTATAGTTGTTAAGTTTAACGGTTGACCAGGAGTTCCAATAAGTCCTAAATCTTGATACGCAATATTTTGCTTTCTATAGGAATTGAGTTGATGAAACCCATTTAGGCTGGTATCAAATGCTTGAATATTGGGTTTTAAAGATTCTAAATCCTGAATAGAAATAAAAACCGGTCTTATTTTTCGGATGGGTCGGGTGGTAGAATCCGATTGACCCATAACCATGCACGAAAAGGCTATAAAAAGAAATATAAAAGAGGCTTTTGCTATTTTCAAAATGAATTTGCAAATATATTGCCTCAAGCCCAATTCTGATTGTTATTTTCGCAGAGGTGTACGATTATATTGTAATAGGTGGTGGCCTTGCCGGAACTACTCTTGCCTACAGGCTTATAAAGCAGGGCGCAAACGTGTTGGTTTTTGATGAGCCCTCCCGAAATATTTCATCCAATGTAGCTGCCGGAATTTTTGGTCCTTTAACAGGTAAGCGAACCGCCTTAACCTGGAAGGCCAATGAAATGTTTAATGAATTGCATAAATTTTATCCCGGTACGGAAAACGAATTGGGCGAATCCTTTTTTCATCCCATGCCTATGTTTAAGCTCTTTGATACTGTTTTTGATCAAAACGAATGGCTGAATAAACATCAGGAAAAAGGGTTTTCTAAATTTATTGAGCATGAAATAAAATTTCTCGATCGGGATCTTGTAAGCAATCCTTTTGGTGCTTTGCAAATAAAAGAGGGAGGCCGCCTGAACATTCATCTTTATTTAAAGGTCATGCAAACATGGTTGATTTCTCATAAGGCCGTGCTATATCAGCATTTTGATTTTTCGAAAGTTATTGTTTCCACTGATATTATTAAATATGAAAGCTTAAAAACGCAAGCCATCATTTTTTGCGATGGCTCATATTCGAATGCCAATCCCTTTTTTAGTTATTTACCTCACAAACCGGTTCACGGTGAAATATTAGAAGTTGAAATCCCCTATTTTTATACGGATAGAATTATTAACAAAGGAATTTATGTATTGCCAACCGAAGGGCAAATATATTTGGTTGGAGCCACTTATAACTGGGATTTATCAGAACCTGTAACTACGGAAAGAGGAAAAACTGAACTTGAAAGCAAACTAAGGGAATTGGTTAAAACCGATTTTAAAATCATAAATCATTTTGCAGGTATACGCCCGTCAACCAAAGACAGGCGGCCCTATTTGGGCAAACATCCCCTATATAAAAACATTTTTATTTTCGGTGGAATCGGTAGCAAAGGAGTTTCATTAATTCCATATTTATCAAAGGTGTTTACCAATTATTTATTAAATGATGTGGAATTACCAAGGGAAGCGGATATTTGCAGGGTCTTGCAATGACTCATGCAAAGACGCGAAGACGCAAAGGAAAACTAAAATAACTTAGCGTCTCTGCGCCTTTGCGAGACTTAAATTAAAAAATTAAAATTTTGAAAAACTACCTTAATTCGATTATAAAATATTTTCTCTATTGGCTTCTTTTCTTTCAGTTGGGCAGGTTAATATTTTTTATAATTACGAAATCCCATTCAAAACTTTTTGGATTTAAAATTTTGGCTCAATCCATGCTGCATGGCCTTTGGCTCGATGCATCTATGGCAGGGTATTTTACTCTATTCTTTTGTTTGATGCTTTTGGGAGGATTGTTTTTACCCAAGGTTTTCAATAAAATTTTTAAAATAATTCATTGGGCTTTTTTGGGAATTTGCAGTTTGGGTATTATAAGCAATGCGGTATTATATAAATATTGGTCGGTACCTTTGGATAATAATGCTTTTAAATTTTTAAGAACACCCACTGAGGCAGCAGCTTCCATTAATTGGGGTCTAATAATTTTACCAATTAGTATGGGTATATTTTTGTTTTTTGTTTTTCGATATTTGTTTGTACGGTTTCATTTAAATAAAATTCAAACAAAGCCAAAAAGCCGGCCATCGTTTATTTTCCAATCATTAACCTTGTTATTGTTTGCCGGGATTTGCATTATTCCAATTAGAGGCGGGGTTGGTATTGTTCCGGTTAATCTCAGTTTTGTTTATTTTCATAAAGATATTTACCCAAACCATGCGGCCTATAATCCGGTGTGGAATGTCATGTATTCATGGGCTGAAAGCAGCAAGGAAAACAATTATTCGTATATGACGGATTCGCTGGCTAATAAAAAATTTAATGAATTATATAAAATTTCTTCAGAATCAGAGTCTGAACAATGGGTAAGTCAGCCGCAACCCAATGTGGTAGTTATTGTACTGGAAAGTTTTTTATCAAAGTTGGTAAATGCCAAACATAAAGGCGAAGAGGTAGTTCCAAATCTGAATAGAATAGCAAAGGAAGGAATATATTTTTCGAATCTTTATGCCAGCGGAGATAGGAGTGATAAAGGTTTGGGCGCTATTTTCAGCGGCTATCCGGCATTGCCAAAAACGGCTATGGTCATGTATCCCGATAAATATCAAAAGGTGCCTTCCATTATTAAAGATATGGACAAAGCCGGTTATTCAACTTCTTTTTATTATGGTGGAAGCCTTGATTTTGCTAATCTCAGGTCGTATTTTATTTCTTCACGGGTTCAAACTATTATTACCGGTGATAATCTATCCAAAAGCTATGATCGCGGTAAATGGGGAGTTCATGATAAACCGATGTTTGCTGAATTATTTAAAGATTTGCAAACTATGAAGCAACCATTTTTTACAGGGTTTTTTACATTAAGCAGCCATGAACCTTTCGATTTGCCTGAAGATTTTCACTTTGGTAAAAATTCAGACGATCAAGAATATTTAAGCGCTGCTTTTTATACCGATAAATGCCTTGGTCAATTTATGGAATCTCTTCGCAAATTGTCTTTATGGCAAAATACTTTGGTGGTTATAGTAGCCGATCATGGAATAGCACGAATGGAAATTTTTGAAGCCTATGATCCTGAAAAATATCATATCCCCATGGTTTGGACTGGAGGTGTAATTAAATCACCCCAACGCTTTGAAAAAGTCTGTTCCCAAACCGATATTCCTTTATTAATTCTAAACCAATGCTGCGTAAAACCAAACCAACCTTATATATTTTCGAATGAAATTGACAAAGATAGTTCCAGAGGGTTTGCTGCGTACTTGTTTAATAATGGGGTGGGGTTTGTAACATCCGATTGCGTGTCCATTTATAATCATGTATCGGGTAAATATGATAACAAAATACCATGCCCAGATAAAAGCAATGATTTTGGCAAAGCTTATCTTCAGGTGATTAGCTCCAATTTTAACAACTTACAGATACGGTAACTGAATAGTTTAAAATGCCGCAAACTTTAGAATTATATATAACGCCCGAACAAGCTGCTGATGATGAAAAAATCTTAGCCATTGTTAAAGAAAAAGTTGGGGATAATATAAACCATATTGAAAAAATAAAACAATCGATAGATGCCCGCCGAACCCCTGTTATGATTCGATTGGTGGTTGAGGTTTATTCAGGATTTGAAATTTTTGAACCAAAGCTATGGAAA
Source organism: uncultured Chitinophaga sp. (assembly GCA_964355045.1). Lineage (GTDB taxonomy): Bacteria > Bacteroidota > Bacteroidia > NS11-12g > UBA9320 > JABWCE01. The sequence continues at coordinate 7,551 of CAYHCM010000088.1, forward strand.
CCTGATTTTCCAAAATTAACTAAAAAGAAATCTTTAGTCATTATAGGTTTCGGCCCTGCCGGAATGTTTGCCGCATTAAGGCTTTTGGAAAAAGGAATTCAACCCATAATTATTGAAAGGGGAAAGCCGGTAAAGGATCGTCGAAGAGATTTGGCAATTTTAAACCGGGAAGGAATTGTAAATCCTGAATCCAATTATTGTTTTGGAGAAGGAGGTGCAGGAACATATAGCGATGGAAAGCTTTATACCCGTAGCAAAAAACGGGGCGACGTTCGCAAAGTTTTGGAAATATTTGTAGCCCATGGCGCTGATGAACGCATTTTGTATGAAGCTCATCCGCATATAGGAACAAACAAACTTCCACAAATTGTAGAAGCCATCCGACAAACTATTATTGATAATGGTGGTGAAGTTTTATTTAATGAAAAACTAAGCGATATTGTTATAAAGAATAAAGCGGTAAAGTCAGTGATATTAGCCTCCGGCAAAGAAATTGACACAGATGAAATAATATTAGCCACCGGCCATTCAGCCCGGGATATATTTGAATTATTACATAAAAAACAAATTTTGATCGAAGCAAAATCATTTGCCTTGGGTGTAAGAATAGAACATCCCCAAAGCCTTATAGATTCAGTTCAATATCACTGCCAAACCCGAAATGAATATTTACCACCTGCCAGTTACAGTTTGGTGGAACAGGCCAATGGCCGGGGGGTGTTTTCTTTTTGCATGTGTCCGGGCGGTATCATAGCACCCGCTGCAACTTCACCCGGCGAAATCGTGGTAAACGGGTGGTCGCCATCCAAACGAAACGGAAAGTTTGCCAATTCAGGAATGGTGGTTTCAATTAATCCTCCTGATTGGGAAAAATTTAAAGAATACGGCCCCTTAGCAGCCATGAAATATCAAGAGGAAATAGAACAGAAAGCCTACCAAGCTATAGTTAAAAACTTAACAGCCCCGGCTCAACAACTGATGGATTTTATAAATAAAAAAATAAGCACCACCCTGCCCGAAAGTTCATATATACCGGGAGTGGAAGCCGCTAATATGGATGATATTTTACCACAGGAAATAACGACATCATTGCGGCTTGGTTTACAGCAAATGGGACGAAAAATGAAAGGCTACCTAAGCCCAGAGGCTATAATAGTAGGAGTGGAGAGCCGGACTTCCTCGCCGGTAAAAATTCCCAGGAATAAAGAATCGTTGCAACATCCCGATATTAAAGGCTTGTATCCTTGTGGGGAAGGAGCGGGGTTCGCCGGGGGGATTGTATCGGCGGCCTTGGATGGGATGGGGTGTGCGGAGAGGATTGGGGGATAGCGAGAAATTTGAGACTTGATTAAATCTGTTTTGTCAATTTATCTAATTCCTTTAATAATGTTGGAATTCTATATTCCCCTTGCATGCTTTTAATTAATTCAACAGTTTTGTTTAGTTCTACTCCTATTGATGAGATATATAAAGGGTTTTTGCTTTTACCTCTTAATAATTCAACTATAGTATCCTTGTTACCCATATAAGAAGTTTTTGCAACACCTATTACGGGGACTTTCTTATTTAAACTTTCCCATAAATATCCACCCAAACCGAATTTTTTTTCATTATCAATAAACACATATCCATCAATTATTATTGCTTCCAATTCTGCAAGATTCAATTTTGCTATTACCTTTAAAATACAGGGTAATTCTCTTTTGTAAAACTCACCCGGTATATATTCTTCAACATTATTTATTATTTCAACAAAAACTTCTTTTGGTAAATCATCATGCCAATTAAAGGTTATACCTACGGCATTTGCATAAGTATCATAATAATATACATCTAAAGCCAAAACCATCTATTAAATTTTAGTTCTTTTATTTTTCCAATTACTTAATCTAAAAGTTTATAAGTGGTTACCCTATCCTGATAATAATCTTCCGATACCACTTTGCCTCCACCAGTTTGGTTTCCATTTTCATCATATTGGTAGAATTCTAAAGAAGTTTCTAAACATTCTAATGTTTTATCCTTTATTTGTCCGTTTGGGTAATATTCATTTGTCCACCCATAATGTTTTCCATTTTTAAACTCCTCTTCATACATTATTTCTCCATTTTGAAAACGCTCAAAAACAGCATATCCTGAAAATAATTTTCCATTATAGTCGTATATTTCTTCAGCGGTTTCGCCATATGGAACCAAATCGTCATAATCTACTCTTGTTTTGTTTGGTTGATTTAAACTCATAATCGAAATTAAACAAATCTAATATTTTTGATATGATAAACTTTAAGCAACTTACCCCCCAATCCACTCCAAATAATTCCCTTGATTTATCACCTCAAATTGCGCCTCCGGATAAGCCTTTGCAAAGGCCGTTGGGATTTTGGCCGATTCTTTTTTCCATTTACATTCAATGGCTAGGAGTTCGGTATCTTTAACTTCTATTAAATCTATTTCCTGTTGGTCGTAGGTTCTCCAAAAATAACTTTCCACCGCATTTTGATTGTAGCTATTATACTTTATCCGTTCAGCCAAAATGTATTGTTCCCATAAAGCACCAATATCATTTCGTACACTCAAAGGCCTGAAATCATTGATTAGCCCGTTACGGATTCCATTATCCATAAAATACCATCGCTTGCTTTTAACCACTTCTTTTCGCAAATTATTGCTATAGCCGCTTCTGCTATAAATTACAAATACTTTGGAAAGCAAATCCAGATATTTTTCAACCGTGTTTTTACTCATTCCCAATTGCTGGCCTAATAAATACGGTGATACTTCATTTCCTACTTGATAGGCAATAAGTACCAATAAATCTTTTAATTTTTTAGAATTTTTAATTTGCAAAAACTTTAAAAAATAGTTTAGTAAATAGGCATTTATGAGTTCTCGCAAATAGGCCGCTTTTTGGTTAGATGTATTTATTGAACTCAATTCGGGATAGCTTCCATAAATCAAGCGCTCTTCAAGGTTATGTTCGGTTTGCAATAAATTTTCACTTTGCTTCCATTCCTTTTGCGCCAAGGGATAAAGGTTGTAAATAATAGTTCGGCCTTCAAGAGGCCCACTCATTAGAGTTAAATCAAAAGCTGATGAACCTGTCAAAATCACGTGTAACGGATGAATTGTGTCAATCATCAATTTTACTTTTTGGGCTATATCCGGAATGAATTGCGCTTCATCAATAAAAAGCAAATTATATCCTTCCAATAATTTTCGATAATTGGATTCTGTTCTGTTTTCTAATAACGATGCGGTATCAGCGTCTTCTCCATTAAGCCAAAGTGTGATCTGTTTTCGCTTAAGATACATAGCTTGCATCATCTCTGTTTTGCCTACCCGGCGGGCTCCAAGAAGTAAAGCAACCTTCTGTTTATCGAAGTTGTTTTCCATTACTGCTTGTAAATTCCTGTTAAACATGCTTCAAAAATAATACATAAAATGTAAATTCAGTCAATGCGTTGACTAAATTTACATTAATTCAGTCAATAGACTGACTGAATTAACAAAATTAAAGATAGGTGATGGATTGAGAAATTGGGCAAACCTTGATGAGCATGGCATATACCCCGCAATATTTTTCCATGGATAATTTAACGGCACGGGCTACTTTGGTTTTATTTTTTTTATCCGTTTTAATGATAAATTCTAAATGAATATGGCTATAAACTTTAGGTTCGGTATCGGTTAAATCACCTGTAGTTTTTATACGGAAATCCGAAAAATCGACTTTCATTTTTTGCAAAACAGGAACGATATCAAACCCTGAACAAATGGCCAATGAATTCAAAACAATTGCTTTTGGTCTGGGGCCGGTATTTCCTGCCGAACTATCAAATCGAATGTTGTGACCGTCAATTTCTGCATCAAAGGCCAGATTTTCTATATGTCGGGAAATGGTTATGTTTTGCATTAAGGGTTGTTAATGGTGGTTTTTCTTTTTTCGTTTTGCCTCAAAAGGACTTTTATGGTATTTGCGGGTACTGAATCCAAATAGCGCATAAAAGGGGTCAAAATTCATTAATGCAGTTGCCAGGATTATGAGTGCAATTACCCCAAACCATAATTGTGATAAAAAAAGACCTGCAATTCCAATGGAAACACCTACAAGAATTCGGATAATTTTGTCGCCCTGACTCATGTTTGATTTCATACTTAATTTATATTTATTAATTGCAAATGTTAGATAATTTATTTCATAAAAGTATGATAATTATCAGTTCTAAGTGCTAAGTTCTTCGTTCTAAGTTATGCAATAAACATAGCACATAGCACTAAGAACTTAGAACTCCGATTAATTTTGGTAAAAAAATAAAAATGCCAGCTATCAAAGCACCAATACTAATTAGCAAAACAGCAGCAGCAGCCAAATCTTTTACCAATTTTATTTTCGGATGAGTTTTAGGATGCAAAGTATCACACAAAGTTTCGATGGCGGTATTAAAAGCTTCGGCACCAATTACACCGGCAATGCAAAATGTTACTAAAATCCAATCGTAGTTTGAGATTTTTAACCATAGTCCTAAGCCAACAGCCACGCAAGCCATTAAGACATGAATTCTTGCATTTTGCTGACTTCGTATTAAATATAAAATTCCATGAAAGGCATATTTAAAAGAATCTAATCGTTTTTTCATTTTGTATAAATTTTTAATGTTGGTTTTATAAATTTATAAAATCCTAAACCATAAAGAAGCCAGGCAATAAAAATGGTAACAATCCAGGGTAATAAATCGGTGTACATAATAAGTGTTGACTTCACTACATTGATAGGATTATAAAATATTTCCCATGAATTGAGCCTTGCATAACGACCCATAGCTACTCCTATTCCGCTTAAAATACAAAGAGTTAAATAAGCGTATCGGCTGAATATTTTCCATCTTCGCAAAGCACCCGGAAGTCTTGCCAGCATTAATCTTACTGAAAACAGCCACGACAATAATCCTGTGAAGGAAAGCACGGCAACCAAGTATAAAACAAATCCTTCATGACCCTTGTTTAAAGGAATATGAACCATATCGGTTATAATGTACGGCGCATTGGGTAAAAACAATAACCATAAAAATGCGCTGAAATAACGGATACTTTTATTGGAAGATGAATTGGCCTTGATCGCAAAATAAAAAGGTAATAATGCCAGAAAAACATTCCAGCTAAGGCCAAGAAATATTTCGGTATGGGCTATTAAATAATAGAACAAGGCAGGCACAATGCCTGCCAGCGTGAGGATCATGAGCAGATCGTATTGATTTCTTAAACTTTTCATTTTTGTTTTTTTATAGCCACTAAAACACGAAATCACAAAATTCCACAAAACCTAAAAAAAATTGGTGAGATTTTGTGTCTTTGAGCTTTTGTGGCAAATTATTTTTGGTTCATCTTTATTAAATTTTCCAGTGCATCTAAATGTTCAGTAAATGCTTTTCTGCCATTTGGCGTTGCCTTAAAACTTGTCCGTGGTTTTTTACCGACAAATTCTTTTATCACTTTGATATATTCTTCCTTTTCCAGACCATTGATGTGGCTTGCTAAATTTCCATCGGTTAATTGCAAAGCCTCTTTTACTGCATTAAAATCCAGACTATCGTTTATCATCAACAGGCTCATAATGCCAAGTCGTATCCGGCTTTCAAAGTGTTTATTTAGAGATGTGAGAATAGTCATTTTTAGTAATTAACAGTTTTCAGGAGCAACTTTCTTTTTTCTTTAAAAAGCAATGCCAAACCTAATAAAATTAACATTAAGATTAAACCCGGTTCGCTCATGCTTTGTGCATCTTCTTCAAGGTCTAACGATTTATTGGAGGACAAAACCTGTTGTTGTTTTTTCTTTAATATGGCTTTTTGAGCTTCATTTTCCACAACCAGATACGAAGTAACCGGGGTCATTATTTTAGACTTAAAACTATACTTAACCAAATTCAGCCATTCTTTATCAGATTTCTCAGGATGCAGTATTTGCGATGTCCATTGAGAATGCATGGCTAAAGCTGATTGCCAGTTTTTTTCTTTTATATCAGTAACATTAGTTTCAAATAATTGATTTTTTAAAACGATACTTGCCTCATTATTGTCAGGCAAATAGGTAATTGGATTTTCAGTATTTGGGTATGCCAGTACTGTATAATTTGGATTCAAATCTGAAGAATCGGGGAGTGATTTTTTACTATTTGTCACTAATGAATGAGGTATAAGTTTTCCGTTTTTTGTTAAATCATACATCAAATCACTTTCAGGAAATGCCATTTCAAAATCCGAAAAATCATTTTCAAGTATTGAATTTTCAAAATAATCGGTAATGGTTATGATGATTGGGTAATATTTATCATTGGTTTTATATGCGTCGCATAAGGCCTTTTTAATGGCTCTTTCCAAATAAAAACCTCCGGAATTATTAAGTTCATATAACTTCTGTTTCCAGTTTTTATCCATAGAAATATAGTTAGAGTAAGTATTTGCAAAACATATTTTAGCATTTTCTTTTGGAATTAAATTTTTATTTAACAGGGTTTCCATTCTATTAATAAATTCGCTTTTTAATATTTCTTTGCCCTTCGATACATCCACAATAAAATAATAATAGGGAGTTCTTTGCGCCTTTGGTAGTTTTGATTTTTCCTTGGAAGAAATATAAATACAATTTTTATCATTGCTTTTTTCTAAAGATAAATCAGGCTGTTCAGTAATATTTCCAAGTTCGACTATTTGATCATCAATATTTAGCTTTAAAGATTCTTTATGAATAAATTCAATGCCTGTTTTTCTGACTTCATTTTTTGCAAAAGGAAAAACTTTAAAAGCCACTTTATTGCCTGTTTTATAATATAAAATCCCCGGATCCCTGTTTTCGTTTTGTATTTGATTAAAAACCCACATAGCTGATTTTTTCTCAGCCAATATTCCCATCTCCTTTTTTTTACCTACAAATAAATAATAATCACTAATCCAGCAGCCGGTAGGTAAATCAATAGTGATTGAATATTCCGACAACCACGCGTCACCTTCATTCGTAATTTTCAAATCTACCCAACTCTTCCATGCATTTTGTGAATTATTAAACGTACTTTTTGAACTTATTTTAGAAATTTTAACTGAGGTGTTTTTTGTGTTTTCAGATCCGGATAAATATAATTTCTCTCCAAAAAACACACTTTCTATATAATTTATTTTTCTATCACTTAACGTTAAGTTATCCAAAACAAGCCAGTTGAAGTATGAAGACAAATACGGAATTTGACTACCAAAAATTTCATTCCGGTTATCGTCCTTGTGATATTTAATAACATCCAACGTTTTTGATAATGATTTTTTATCAATCGCATAGTTTTTAGAGTAGTCAGGTGTGTATAAATATGCAAGCGTTTCATTTAATACGTTTCTGTCTTTAAGGTAAGTCGCTGTAATAATTGCAGGTAAAATAATAAAACTTAAAATTGAAAAAGTAATAAGCAATTTTTTGGAGTAAAATGATTTTAAAAAATTAAAATCGCCTGAAAGTTCATTAACATGAATAACAAACAAAAGGAGTGGAGTTAACATTAAAAACCCAACACCAACGGCTGCCACTGCAATTATGGAAAGAGGCAAAAATGGTAAAAAAACTATAAAGAAATAAAAAGTGAAGGCAAAGGTTATCACTCTGCCTATGAATAGAGAAATTCTATAATATTTGTTTTCAAAATTTGGCAGGCAAATTAAAATACCATTAAAAATGGCCAAAATATAAAACCAATAACTGCTGTAATCTCCAAATATTCCGGAACCGCTAAATTGTAAATTTTTAAATAAATGCCCATTGTTAACCTCTAAGGCAAAAATTGGCAGAATAATTGAAATGGGAATTTTCCAGGCCAACTGATATTTATGCCAAAGGTTTGCTTTTTTGGAAGCGATTATAAAAATGGCTCTGATTAAGAAAAATAGAAAAACAAGGGTTCCTATTATTATAAAAATAATAAGGGCATGCATATTAAAATCAGAATCTACAGGTTTCCAAAAGGGAAGTATGAGTTGAGAAAAAACATACCACGAAATGGGAATAGCAATGGCAATTAAAAAACTTTTCCAGGCTTTTTGTTCCTTATTTTCAGGTGTAAAATGAGTAACAATAATTAAAAGCGCATAAACTAAAGCCGGCATTAAAAAAGTGCCTACATACAAAATCATATTGCCCGGAACCATCCATTGAGGTATTGAATCAGGAATTATTTTTTCAGCATTATTTCCATAAAAATACAAGTAAGGAATGTATGTGAGTAATACCAGAAATCCATAGAATAGCTGAACTTGTTTGTTTTTATTTATTAGAAATAGGGAATAAAAAATATTTAAAATTGTTAAAGCAGATAATGCCAGCCCAAAAGATTTCCAGAGTCTCAAATTTTCTTCCTTTAGCAGGCTTTTAATAATATTAAATTCACCCCAAAAAAGAAAAATGAGAATCAGGGTTGGGAGGGTGTTTATTAAAAAAATCCACTTTGGGTTAAGCAAGTTTCGCATAGTGATTGGTTAGTTTGATAAATAAAAAATTAAATCCTAAATACATAATTATTAAAAACGACAGGTA
>CAYHCM010000089.1:0-6072 GCA_964355045.1 uncultured Chitinophaga sp.
GGTTTTAACTTTTCCAAAGTTTTAGAACTTTGGAAAAGTTTTTGAACAAAGGAAAAGTTTGACCAATAAAAATTAATAAAAGACAATGAAACGTTTCCATTAAATTTGAATCCTCTTTAAAAACAAAATTTTTATATACAATGATTAAGAAATTAATATTTACGACCCTTTTTAGTTTTATATTATTATTAAAAGTAATGGCAAGTCATGGAGAAGGGGGGCAGATTACCTATAGGTATTTAAGTAATAATAAATTTGAAGTAATTTATAAGCATTACCGCAACTGTAAAGGTATTCCATCTTCTAATCTTGGTTATACAATACGCTGTGCAAGTACGGGGGCTACAAAATCACTTAATGGTGTTCGTATAAGTATTGCCGATATTAATAATACTTGCCCTTCAAAAGGAATTATTTGTAATCCCCAAAATCAAACTATTAGCGGAACTGAATCAGGACTTGAAGAGCATACTTACATTGATACTCTCGATTTTAATGGAAGCGAATCTGCATTTAAAAGTTGCTGTATTATTCAAATTGGCATCGGAGGCTATCGGCCATATACTAATGTTTCAACATCAACTGGTTATGATTATTGGGTTTTCAGTACGCTGGATTTATGCAAAGCACCAACCAATTCATCCCCGGTATTTACTTACAAGCCAACTTATGCTGAAGGAATTAATGAACGTATAATGAGGAGTTATTTTGCCAAAGATACGATTGATAATGATTCATTATCTTATAGTTTTACTGACCCGATGACGAGCTGGGCTGGCAAAGCTTCTTGGGCAGGTGGATATGATTCGAAAAATCCATTTACAGCCTATTACCCGACTGGGTATAATAAAGCCTTAGGTCCCAAGCCCGAAGCTTATCCTCCAATAGGAATATATTTAGATGCCCAAACCGGAAATTTGATAGCAATGCCAACCAACGCAAGTGAAGCAACAATGATTGTTATTTCTGTAAAAGAATGGCGAAAGGACAGCAACGGAAAGTATGTTCAGATTGGTGAAATTGTAATAGATCATTCTCTTGTGATTTATCAATCTGCAGCTAATCATACGCCGGCTATAGGAGTAAAAATGGATTATAACATCTGCGAGGGCCAAACCTTTACCCTTGATATACCTACGGATGATCAGCCGGTCACAGTTCCTCCACCCGGGAAGGCCATACTAAATGATACGGTTACTTTAACATGGGATAAAAACATAAAAAATGCAAGCTATACCATACCGAGCCCCAATGTAAAATTGCCTGTAGGTAAATTTGAATGGACTCCGGCCACAGGGGATTCTAAAAAATTGCCTTTTAGTTTTACGGTTATTGCTTCCGATAATGCCTGTCCACGGATGGCTATTTCCAAAAAAACTATTAAACTCCATGTATATCCAAAAATAAATGTGAGTAGTTCTGTAAAAAAAATAAATTCTACAACCTATGCGGTTGGACTAAGCATCAGCAATAAATCATACTCCTATGTAGCCGGAAAAAATATTACCTCTGTAAATCAGGCCGACATCCGGAATTATTATTTTAAATCCTCCAAATCTCCCTATTCAACGGCTGAAAACGATACCATCGTTTTTAAACGAAACGGAACTTATATAATCAGTCAATCATTTTTATCGGTAACGGAATGTAACAACACGAATGCTATTGATACCATTAGAATTACCAATTTAATGGAAGTCACTTTGGGGATTAACTCACTTGGAACTTATACCGACACCAGTTTTTGCCAAAACGAATTGACCCGGTTAGATGCCAAGGTTACCAATGCCAAACGCCCGGTTACATATAACTGGAAAACAAAAACCAAAACCCTGAGTGATACTTTGGGATATTTCAGTACAATATTTCAGGCCGACGACACCGTTTTTCTTACGGTAAAAGATGCGGCAGGACAATCAAATTCTACATTTCGGTTTGTAAAGGTTTTGGAAATTCCGGAAATATCAGCAGGAGCAGATAAAACTGTTTGCCCGGGAATTACACTTACTTCAAAAGCAAAACAATCAACTACAGGAGCACTTTTTTGGGAATGGTTTAAAGACGGAACAAAAATAAGTTCTATAGATTCCATTACCCTATCAGTTCCCGGAGTTTATATAGTAAGCGGCACCAATGCCAACGGATGCAGGGTTTACGACACCATGAACTTCCGAAATTTTACACTCATTAAAGTTGATTTGATTTCGGGAGAATATTGTCAGGATAAAAAGGAACTGGTGCAAAATGAATTTTTTACAACCGACCCCAATCTCCAATTCGAATATATTAGCTGGTCATTGGTAAGAACCTTGCAGAATACCACAGGCGGCTCCAACTTTATAGGCGATATTGTGGCTGACACCGACCCGACGTCAAAATATGATTATAAGATTATGTTTGATGATACCCGGATTTTAATTCCATCAGGTATAAAGGATTCAATAATATTAAGGGCTAATGCCACTGATACCAATGGGTGCAAAAGTTTGGATAATATGACGGTCACCATCATAAAAAAACCGGTTATTACTTTTGGGTCTTCATATGTTGACGTATGTATTAATAAAACCTTAGACCTTGCCTTATCAGGAACCAGTGCCGGAACGCATCAGTGGGTTCCTTTTTACCGCACCGGTTTTGGAAACTGGCCATCGTACCAGCCAATAGCAGGTGATACACTAACAGGAGGATTTTTTAAGACCCCGGATACCTACAAAATCAGGCTCGATGCCACCGTTCAGTTTTGTACTAATAATGATTCGTTTTTAATAAATGTATTGCCTTTGCCCAGGCCAAAAGTTTCGGTAAGTATAGTTAATGAAGCTGTAAGATTTAAGGATATTACGCCTAATGTTATAAGCCGAAAATGGTTTATAAATAATTCACTGTTTTCAGTTTCCGATACGCTTTTGGCAAGTAAAAGTTTTATAAATACCCAGCCTGTGAAACTTGAAATAACAAACACAAACGGGTGTACAGGCGATACCATAATGTATTTAAAAACAGGATTTGCAAAATCAATTTACAAGTCTGAAATAAAAGTTTATCCCAATCCTGCCAATACGCAGTTGGTATTAATACAATTGGAAACATGGATTCCTTCGCGCTATGAAATATATGATGTATTGGGTAAAATTATACTAAGCGGAATTACCAGGAACAAAGAGGAATTGATAAATTTACAAACCATTAAACCCGGCGTATATTATTTAAAATACTATTTGGGTAAAGATGTAATTTCAATTCCGTTTATCCGGTCGGAGTAAAGGGTAGCATGGCTTATTTGGTAGGTATTTCAGGCGGAAGCGGCTCAGGCAAAACTACGTTTATAAAAAAACTTGAAGAAGAATTTCTCCCGGGTCAATTGGTGGTTTTGTCGCAGGATCATTATTACAAGCCTCTGCATTTACAAAAGCGGAATGATAAAGGGGAAATCAATTTTGATGAACCGGAAAGCATACATATTGAAAAGTTCGTCAATGACTTGCAACAACTTCAAGCCGGAAATGAATTGACTATTGATGAATATGATTTTAACAATCCGAATAAACCTGGTAAAACACTTCTGTTAGAACCCGCCAAAATAATAATAATCGAAGGCTTGTTTATTTTGGGAATTGAGGCAATAGAAAACAAATTGGATTTGAAACTTTTTATAGATGCGGATGAAGATATAAAATTACAACGCCGGTTAAAGCGCGATTCAGAAGAAAGGGGAATGAGCGAACCTGAAATTCATAGTCAATGGACTAATCATGTAAAACCTTCCTTTGAAAAATATATTTTACCGCAAAGGGATAAAGTGGATATGGTAATAATAAACAACACCCATTTTAATAATAGTTTTAAGGTAATTGTTGACCATTTGAGAAGAGTATTGCTGTGAATAGCTCAGAACATAGAACTATTAGAACTTAGAACTCCTCTAAGCAGCCTGCTCAAAAAACTTCGCAATTTTTTCCTTTACAAATGATTTTTGAATCTCAACTATTGAATCATTATTTGAAGGAGCTTCATACATAGCATCCATAAATATAGATTCACAAATGCTGCGCAAACCACGGGCGCCAAGCTTGCAATCATAAGCGGTGTCAACTATTATTTCAATAATCTCAGCAGATATAATCAGCTCCTTATTTTCCAGTTCAAACAATTTTTTATATTGTTTTAATAAGGCATTTTTGGGTTCTAATAAAATTCGTTTTAACGTTTTTTTATCCAAAGGCGAAAGATGCGCTAATACCGGTAAACGGCCTAAAATTTCGGGAATAAGACCAAACTTTCTTAAATCGGCAGCCGATACATTTTCCAAAATATCCTCTGATGCTATATGTTGATTTATGGATTTAAAGCCAATAGTTTGTTTATTCAACCTTCTTTCTATGATTCTGTCAATTCCTTCAAAGGCTCCACCGCAGATAAACAGAATATTGCTGGTATCAACGGCTATATATTTTTGGTCGGGATGTTTTCTTCCCCCCTGAGGCGGAACATTGGTAACAGTTCCTTCCAATAATTTTAATAAAGCCTGCTGCACTCCTTCGCCCGATACATCGCGGGTTATGGACGGATTATCTGATTTCCGGGAAATTTTGTCCATTTCATCAATATAAATAATTCCGCGCTGGGCCGATTCCACATTGTAATTGGCGGCCTGCAATAAACGGGTTATAATACTTTCCACATCTTCGCCTACATAACCTGCTTCGGTTAAAACTGTGGCATCGGCTATACAAAACGGTACATCCAATATTTTAGCAAGGGTTTTGGCCAAAAGGGTTTTGCCGGTACCGGTTTCTCCTACCATCAGGATATTGCTTTTTTCAAGCTCTACCCCATCATCACCCACATCAGATGAAAGGCGTTTAAAGTGATTGTAAACGGCTACAGAAAGGATTTTTTTTGCCTGATCCTGTCCAATTACCCATTGGTCTAAATGTTCCTTAATATCTTTGGGTAATAAAACTTTGGAAGGTTTAAATCGGGCGCCTTTTTTCTTTTTGGTTGTACTGTCTTCTTCCAGAATTAAAACCGCCTGATTTATACAATCATCACAAATATTTCCTTCAATACCTGTAATCAGTATTCCTACCTGGTTTTTAGGCCGTCCGCAAAATGCACAAATTGGTTGCGCCATTATATTACTTTTTTAACTAGAACTTCATCCACCATACCATACGCTTTGGCTTCTTCGGCAGTCATCCAGTAATCCCGATCGCTGTCTTTCTCAATTCTTTTTAAGGGTTGACCGGAGTGAGTAGCCAAAATATCATAAAGTTCTTTTTTTAATTTTTGAATTTCCTTAACGGTAATTTCCATATCAGAAGCTTGTCCTTGGGTACCTCCCAAAGGCTGGTGAATCATAATGCGGGAATGTTTAAGTGCGGTTCGTTTTCCTTTTTTTCCTGCACACATTAATATGGCCGCCATACTTGCGGCTATGCCGGTGCAAATGGTGCTTACATCGCTTATGATGTATTGCATGGTATCGTAAATGCCAAGCCCTGCATAAACAGACCCACCGGGCGAGTTAAGATAAATTTGAATATCACGTCCGGGGTTTGATGAATCTAAAAACAGGAGCTGACCTACCACAATATTGGCTACATGATCATCAATACCGGTTCCTAAAAAAATAATTCTGTCCATCATCAATCGGGAGAAAATATCCATTTGAGATACCCTCATTTCACGTTCTTCCAAAATGTAGGGGGTCATATTTTCGATATAATGATCTACATGGAGGCTGTTAATTCCTAAATGCTTGGTGGCATATTTTTTAAATTCGTGTCCGTCGTTCATGGTTATTTTTTAGTGTTTTTATGGTTAAATTAATAATTTTATGTTTTTTTAAAAAATCCCCCTAACCCCCTTTGTAAGGGGGAATAGTTCGGTTGTTATTTCAAGTTTTGCTTCACTTTTATAATGTTTTTAAAATAAATCCCCATAGCCCCCTTTCTATGGGGTAATTGATTATGCCTGGTTTTAATTTCTGCTCTGTTTCAAATTTTTTTCTTCTATTATTTTTGTTGATAAGTCATCTTGCGTCAACCGTCCCCCTTATGAAGGGGG
>CAYHCM010000089.1:6172-16074 GCA_964355045.1 uncultured Chitinophaga sp.
ATGGTGCTCATGATTATGATTTTTTATCATTTCATAAAAACCCTCAACGGTTGTTTTTTGTTCCACAATAGTAACTACATTTTTTATTTGATTTACCACCGCCCGTTGAATAGCTATTTCCCTAACTTTATCTGTAAATTTTTTCTCCTTTTTTTGTTTCTCGGTATATTCCTGTACTGCTCTAAAATCCGGATTTGAAATCCCATAATTGCGAAACAAACTGGCTGAATATCCTAAAGCTGTTTGGTTAAATTCATCTTCACTTATTTCAATTTTAAATAGTTCTATGGCTTTTTCCTGTATAAGTTGATAACGCAGCGCACCTGATTCCTTTTCATATTTTTCATCTGCATTATCCTCATTATAGGCATCCGGATGTGAGTTTATCAACCAGCGTTTTAAAAAAGAATCGGGTAATGTAAATGAATGTTTCTCTAATATAAAGTGATCCAATTCATGCTCCAAATGGTGTTCACTTTCAGAATTAAAATAAATTTCCAGATTTTCTTTAAGTTTAGACTTGAATGTTTCCTCATCCGTTACAAGCCCTTCACCAAATATTTTATCAAATAATTCCTGACCTACTTCAGCCGGAGAAAATTTTTGAATATTTTTTATTTCTACCTCAAAGTTTGGGTTCAAATCATGAAGACCTTCTTTTGGAATTCCGGTGGCTGAAGCCATTACGGTTTCATTGTCATTAAATAAAAGTTTGATATCAGCCACTATTTTATCTCCAGTTTTGCTATTCATAAACAGGTTTTTTGTAGCTTCATCTTTAATTAATTCAGGAATTATAGTGGTTTCTTGATTTGTTACACCACCTTCAAAAGCTTGATTGTCGGCATCCAATTCTGTAAGAATTACCAAAATACTATCAGATTCTGAAGTGCTTTCCTCTATTTTTTCAAGAATTCCATAACGACGACAAAGATTATTAATTTCATTTTCCACTTCTTTTTCGTCCACTTCTATCACATATTTTGTAATACTGTCTTTGGCCGAAATATTAAATTCAAACGATGGAGAAAGCCCTAAATCAAAATTAAAGGTGAAATTTTCAGAATGATCAAAATCAACTTCCGAAGGGTTGTCAATACTTAAAAGAGGTTGTCCTAATATATCAATGTCATTGTCCTTGAGGTAACCAAACATTTTTTCACTCGCCAATTTGTTAACCTCATCAGCAATAAATGATTTTCCATACATTTTTTTTAACATGGAAACCGGCGCTGTACCAGGCCTGAATCCCGGTATTTGGGCTTTTTTTCTATAACTTTTTATTTGTTCATCTACTTTAGGCTCGTAGTCGGCTTTTTCCAAACTTACCGAAAGGGTGCCTGTTAGATTGTCGTTTCTTTGAAAGGATACGTTCACTATTTTTTAATTTGAAGGGTGCAAAGTTAGCTTCTTACAAAAGGTTTTCCAAAGGGAATGCATAAGACTTATAATAATAATCGCTGTCAGAATTTCACGAAGTACGACAGAATGCCCAATAAAATAAGAATCACGCCGGTTATTTTTTTTTCATGTTGTTCTAAAAAATGCAAATTGAATAAGTCAATGGTTCGTTTGCCCGAAAGTGTAAGGACTGTAATGCCCACTACAGTAATGATAAGATATATGGCAGAAACAATCAGAATTCCCTTCCATCCAAACGTACCAGCAGTAAAATAAAAGGTTTCTACCTCTAAACAAGGGGAGAAAAACATGGCGATGGACATAGTGGTTACAATACGAGAAAACGAATGGTTTTTCAATTTAACCTTCGTGTCATGATGATGATGTTCGCCAAGACTTACATATATTATTCCAAAAAGAATAAGGAGCAAAGGGGCGAACCATTCTGTGAATTCTCCCATTTTACGAGCAGCTTCCATACCAATAATCCCAATAAATATGCCAAGAATAATAGTGCTTAATACATGCGAAAAACTTACAATAACCGAAAGTTGAAGCGTTTGGTTGCGATTCCATTTTTCGCTTTTGGCCAATAATGCCAATGGCAGCCAATGATGTGGCACCAGTACGTGAATAACACTAAGGATAAGGCTAAATGCAGCTAACTGAAGCATGAGAAAATTATGCTCCTATCTGTTTTTTTAAATTTTGAACCTGACTCTCCCAAACCATTTCAAATTCATCAATGTTGTCGTCATCCGAATAATCACAAACTATTAAAGCCAAATCGTCGGTTACCTCATCCTTGTGAATTATGAATTCAAGGCATTCATTCATATTAGGGCCTTCAACCCAGCGAAATTTTACAAGCTTGCGATTCAGGCTCTTAACCAGTTCGGCTTCCTGTATTTCACCATCGTCCCATTTAAAAGTATAATTATTTCCTTTTACCGACACGTCATCGGCAAACCATGAAGAAAGACCTGAAGGAGATGAAATATAGGTGTATAAAGTGTTTGCCGAACAATGCATCGGAAATTCCAATTCTATCCTTTGTCGCTTGTCATTTATTTTAGAACTTTGCATCATAATTAAGAGATATAAAAATTATATCATTATTAGTATAAATAATATAAAGTTCGCGAATATAATGGAATTATGTTAAAATGGAAAGGGTTTGATAAAACCTTATTAATAAAACATAGATGGGTACTGCTTATCTGGGTGTTTTTCATCATGTTTTCGATGGCGTATATCATCCTTACGCCAAGGGGTAGTCTCAATATTTTTTTAAGCAATTATTATAATATTAATATAGGCGTTATGGCAAAATATTATACCAATCTGGGAGAGGAGTGGCTTTTGATTCCAATGGGTTTGATACTATTATTTATAGTACGAAGCGCCGATTTTACCATCCGATTGGTGTTAACGTTTGTTTTTAACACGCTTTTTACCGTACCCATCAAGTTTTATTTATTCGATTATGACAGGCCACGGATAGTATTGGAAAAATTCAACCTTATATTTACCGAAGGGGTTGATGTCCATCAATACCATAGTTTCCCTTCCGGTCATTCATCCGCGGCATTCGCTATGGCTTTGGCTTTAGCTTTTTGGTTCAAGAATAAAACCATTAGTATTATAGTTGTAATTATGGCGATAGGTGTTGGTTTTAGCCGCATTTATCTTCAGCAGCATTTTATTGAAGATGTATTGGGTGGGGCAATTATTGGATTAATTGCTGCTTGGCTGGCGTCTGGATTTCATTGGGTGCCTAAAGAAAAAAGGAAATTGGAAATTTGAAACCGGAAATTTGAAATTTGAAACCGGAAATTGGAAATTGCGTAAATTAATCTCATATAAATGATAAAAAATTACCCTCATATAATTATTACAGTTTTTGCTGCTTTGCTTTTTATACCGTTTTTGGGTGCGGTTCATTTGTTTGATTGGGATGAAGTAAACTTTGCTGAAGCGGCTCGTGAAATGATTTTAACGAATAATTATAGTCGGGTGCAAATCAACTTTGAACCTTTTTGGGAAAAGCCGCCTTTGTTTTTTTGGATACAGGTTGGGTGCATGAAAGTATTTGGTATCAGTGAGTTTGCGGCTCGTTTGCCCAATGCTATTTGCGGAATTTTTACCCTTAACTTTTTATTTTATTATGGTCAAAAATTATTCAATACCAAATTGGCCTGGTGGTGGGTTTTGCTTTATGCCGGTTCGTTTACTCCCCATTTTTATTTTAAAAGCGGAATCATTGACCCATGGTTTAATTTCTTTATTTTTTTGGCCATTGTTCAACTTTATTTTGGGTCAAATAAATCAAAAAGCAGAACTAAAAATTTCATTTTCGCCGGGCTGTTATTGGGTTTGGCCTTGCTTACCAAAGGGCCGGTAGCAATTTTAATTGTTGGGCTTTGCGGCTTTGTGTTTTTAATTTTAAATAAATTTAAACCATATTTTAATTTTAAGGATTTATTAGTCCTGTTTATTTCTCTAATCATTTTCCCTCTAATGTGGTTTGTCCCTGACTGGATTAATAACGGTTTTTGGTTTACCAACGAATTTTTAAAATATCAGATTGAATTGTTTTTACATCCGGTGGCATCGCACGGACAGCCCTGGTATTATCATCCTGTGGTGCTTATAATCGGGTGTTTTCCGGCGGCTATTATTGCAGTGCCTTATATTTTCTTTACTTCACATACCAAAAAAGAAACCTTTGTTAATTGGATGAAAATTATGTTTTGGGTGGTATTGATTTTATTTTCCATGGTTACTACCAAAATCGTACACTACTCCTCGTTATGCTATATTCCTATAACATTTTTAGGAGCATGGGGTTTGTATAAATCAAAAGGATTATTAAAACTTTGGCAGAAAATATTAATTTTTTTAGTTGGAATTATTTACAGCGTTTTGTTTGTTTTAATTCCATTGATTGGCAGTAATTCTAAAGTTAGATCTTATTTTTTAAAAAATATAGAGGATGATTTTGTAAAGGAAAATATTTTGTTGCCAACGCAATGGTTAGGCTGGGAATGGATTTTTGGAATAGTATTTCTATTAATTTTAATTACAGGTTTTATTTTTAATAAAAGAAAATTTAAAGGTTCGGGAATAAAGATTTGGTTAATTGGCAATGCCTTATTTTTATTTATTTTTAGTGTTTTGGTAATTCCTAAAGTAGAAAACCATGTTCAGGGAAGTATTATTAATTTTTATAAAGGGCTACAGGGAAAAGATATTTATATAGAAACTGTTGGTTTTAAAAGCTATGCCCATTATTACTATACCCAAAAACCGATTCCAAAACGAACAGATAATTTTTATCGAGAAACAATTAATTATTGCCTTAAACACAAAATAGATACATTGGGTCAGTTAAATGAGCAACAAAGAGATTCGGTAAACCGATTTAAAAAATATTGGTTTTTGGAAGGGGAAATTGACAAACCGGTTTATCTGGTTTATAAACCAATAGATTCTGAAGGAATGGATACAAATCGGAAATTTATTAAGGTGATGGATAGGGGAGGGTATAGGGTTTTTAGGAGAGATTAATAAATCCTAGCTAATTTAGACACCGCGATATTCAGGCTTAAGTGGACGTAGGCATTTTCAAAAACTCTTTTATTTATTATTTTATAAAAAGTTATCAATATGACAACTTTTATTTACTTTTGCACTTGAATAGATGTATGCGAGTTTTTAGTAAAAGCACCTTAAGAGATTTTTATAAGAAACACTCCGATTGTAAAGAACAACTTTTAACTTGGTATAAGGTAACATCTAAAGCAAATTGGTCAAATTTTAATGATGTTAAAAAATATTTTAACTCAGTTGATTGTATTAGAAACAACCTGCTGGTATTTAATATCAAGGGGAATAGTTATAGGTTAGTGGTAGATTTTAATTTTAGTTTACAATGGGCTTTTATAAATTTTATTGGTACACATGCAGATTATGACAAGGAAAAATTTTAATTTAAAAATACGTTAGCCATGACAACAAATTGGAAAATTTTAGAAACAAAAATGGACTATGAAATTGCTTTAAAAAAATTTGAAAGTATATTTCATTCTGAACCTGATAGTGAAGATGAGAGAGAAGCTAAGTTGTTGGCGCTTTTAATTGAGGACTATGAAAATAAAAATATTTCTATTCCTGAACCTGACCCTATAGAAGCGATTAAATTTATGATGGAACAAAGCCAAATGAATCTTAAAGATTTGGCTGAAATTTTGGGGAACAAAGGAAATATTTCAAAAGTGCTTAATAAAAAAAGGAAGCTTTCACTGGAAATGATTCGGAATTTGAGCAAATATTTACATTTACCAGCCGATATTCTTATTAAGGATTATGCTTTAAAAGTATAATAAAATCTAAAATCGTAAATAAGTTAACTCAATTTAAAGTCAGCAATATTCAATTGCAAATGGGCAATGGCCTTTTCTGAAACCGTTTGTTCGGCCTTCTTTTTGGTTTGATGCAAGGCTTCTAAGAGCAGTTCATCATCAATATATACGCCCATTTTAAAAAGTTTACCATGGCGTTCCTGAACTTCTTCTATTAATCTGAAATCAATAATTTTTCGGTTTTTTTGCCCCCATTGAATTAAAATACTTTTATAATTTTCATGTGAATCATGAAGGTTTTCCATATCAATATGGGGCTTAATTAATTTATGTATAACAAATTTTTGGGCCACTTTAAATCCATGGTCTAAATAAATTGCACCTGTAAAAGCTTCCAAAGCATTTCCGGCGAGACCATAAATATTGGTAGTTTTTGTTTTGCGAAGCGAATCGTTAAGGGTTAAAAATTTATCAAGGCCGAGTTTTCGGGCAATGTTCGAAAGTTGGTCCCGGCTCACAATTTTGGATCGCATTTCGGTCAGATAGCCTTCGCCTTTTCCGGGAAATTTTTTGAAAACAAATTCAGCTACCACCAAATCAATAACCGCATCGCCCAAAAATTCGAGGCGTTCATTGCTAAAGCGTTCGGTGTCCTTATGAAGAACTGCCGAATTATGCATAAAAGCCTGATGATATAATTTGATATTGACGGGATAAACACCGGTAACACCTCGCACTGATTTTGCAAAAAGTTTATTTTCTTTATTAAGAAACAGAAATGGTATCAGCCCTTTTCGGCTCAAAATTTAAATATATTTCTTAAAGATAACCGATACATTGTGGCCGCCAAACCCAAATGTATTGCTCAAAGCAGTATTTACTATGCGTTTTTGAGCTTTGTTAAACGTAAAATTGAGCCGCGAATCCAATTCAGGATCGTCGGTAAAATGATTGATAGTTGGCGGAACGATATCGTTTTTGATAGCCAAAATACTTGCCAAAGCTTCAATGGCACCGGCACCTCCCAATAAATGGCCCGTCATGGATTTGGTAGAGCTTATATTTAAATTATAAGCATGTTCGCCAAAGACACTTTTAATGGCGATAACTTCTGCAATATCACCCAAAGGAGTACTTGTACCGTGAACATTGATATAATCAATATCTTCGGGCTTCATTCCTGCATCAGTCAGGGCAATATTCATTACACTTATTACACCGATTCCATCCGGGTGAGGAGCTGAAATATGATAGGCATCGGCTGATAATCCACCTCCGGCCAATTCAGCATAAATTTTTGCTCCTCTGGCCATGGCATGATCCAAACTTTCCAAAACCAAACACGCTGCACCTTCACCCAATACAAAACCATCGCGATCCAAATCAAAAGGACGTGAAGCCGTTAAATAATCATCATTCCGTTCACTCAGAGCCTTCATGGAATTGAAACCACCCATGGCAGCTTCATTTACACACGCTTCCGAACCACCGGTAATTATTACATCGGAAATTCCTTGTTGAATATATTTGAAGGCATCGAAAATGGCATTGTTGCTTGAAGCACATGCCGAAACTGTTGTAAAGTTGGGACCCCTTAAACCATATTTTATAGAAATATGTCCGCCGGCAATATCCGAAATCATCATTGGGATAAAAAACGGACTGAATCGCGGCGTACCATCTCCCCGGGCAAAATCGGTACATTCTTTTAAAAACGTAGTAAGTCCGCCAATGCCCGAACCCCAGATTACACCGGTTCGGTCGGGGTTAAATTTACCTTCAATTCCTGCATCCTTAATTGCTTCGTCAGCCGATACTATGGCGTACTGCGCAAAGGGATCCATCCTGCGGGCTTCTTTTCTGTCCATATAATTTTGGGCATCAAAGTTTTTTATTTCGCAGGCAAATTTGGTTTTGAATTTTTCGGCATCAAAACGGGTTATCAGATTGGCACCACTTACGCCATTACAAAGAGCTTCCCAGTATTCAGGAGCTGTATTGCCTATGGGGGTAAGGGCACCTATACCTGTTACGACAACTCGTTTCAAAAGATGAGGTAATTATTTTACGTTTGCTGTGATGTAATCAATAGCTTGCCCAACAGTTCCAATCTTTTCAGCCTGATCGTCGGGAATGGCAATGTTGAATTCTTTTTCAAATTCCATGATTAGTTCTACGGTGTCCAATGAATCAGCACCAAGATCGTTGGTGAAACTGGCTTCTGTAGTAACTTCTGATTCTTCTACGCCAAGTTTGTCAACTATAATGGCTTTAACGCGTGATGAAATGTCTGACATTTTTTTTTATTTTATATTATTGGCGCAAAGATTAATTTTTTGGAATAAATAGACAAGATAAAAATTTTGTTTTTTAAAAGTCTGGATTTTTGGTTCCAAAAACTTTTCCAAAGTTTGAAACTTTGGAAAAGTTAATTCTCGAAAATACACCTTTAAAAACTGTGAAAATGCATTCTTAAAAATGATTTCAAATCTTTAATTTCGCGGCTTCAATTCAATATGAACACAAATACATTAGAAATTAAAAAAGCCGCTTACGACAAGGAGCTTGAGTCGTGGGTAAATAAGGAAAAAGCGAGTGCCGACCTGATAAATGCAGTGAGCAAATTGATTTATGAAAAATCGGTGGAGTTGGTATTTTTTAGAAATACCTTAATTGATGTTAGCAGTTCTGAAATACAGAAATTGCATAAATACGCCGAAGATATAATCAGTAAAACCATTGATATATATGTTACCTCCAAATTGGCAAATGAGCTTTTAAATATTGAACATCTGGCCGCCTCAAAATTGGATATTGGAAAATTGAGTGATGAATGGACGCATGAAAAGGATAATTTTTCGAATATGTCAGATTTTTTAAATCACAAACTTCAAAATTTCATAGGGCAAGATGTTGCCAACATTGAACCCAGCGATGTGGTTTTGTATGGTTTTGGGCGTATTGGACGTTTGCTTGCCCGCGAATTGATACGCCTTTCGGGCAATGGCCAGCAATTAAAATTAAAAGCCATTGTAACCCGTTCGGGTACTGAGGCTGATATGATAAAAAGAGCTTCATTATTAAAAATGGATTCAGTACACGGCGAATTTAAGGGAAGCATTATTGAAGATTTTGAAAACAAAGCCCTGATAATAAATGGTCAGATTGTAAAAATGATTGAAGCATCCAATCCTGCCGATATTGACTATGAATCGTATGGAATAAGCAATGCCGTTTTGATTGATAATACGGGAGTTTTTAGAGACAGGGAATCTTTGTCTTTGCATTTAAAATCGAAAGGAATAATAAAAGTAATGCTTACTGCACCCGGAAAAGGCGATTTGCCAAACATAGTGTATGGTGTAAATCATGAAGAACAGGATATTGTGAATGAAACCATTTTTTCGGCGGCGTCATGCACTACCAATGCCATTGTGCCCATTTTAAAAGTAATAGAAGATAATTTAGGAATTGAAAGAGGCCATATTGAATCAGTGCACGCCTATACCAATGACCAAAATCTGTTGGATAATATGCACAAAAAATTCAGAAGGGGACGTTCGGCTGCCGTAAATATGGTGATTACTGAAACAGGTTCTGCTTCGGCTATTGCCAAAGTAATCCCTTCCCTAAAAGGAAAGCTCACGGCTAATGCCGTTAGAATCCCAATTCCAAACGGTTCATTGGCCATCATGAACTTAACAGTTAAAAAGGAAACTTCCCTTGAGGCCGTTAATGCTATTTTGAAAAAAGCTGCCTTGGAAGGCCCCTTGGTAAGTCAGATTAAATATTCAATAGATCAGGAATTGGTATCGAGTGATATTATCGGAAATTCGTGTTCCTCCGTTTTTGATAGTCCGGCCACCATTGTTTCTCCGGATGGAAAAAGTATTGTGTTATATGTTTGGTACGATAACGAATACGGCTATACTAAGCAGGTAATCCGTTTGGCCAAGCATGTTTCGAATGTGAGAAGGTTTGTTTATTTTTAATGGCTTTACAGGATTTAGGTTGGAATATATTAAACCTTTGTAGAAAAGTTTTAGACCAAGTACAAACCTTATTACCTTATTAAATCAACTAATCTTTAATAAGGTAATAAGGTTAATTTTATAGCTGTATGACATTTCTACTAAG
>CAYHCM010000090.1:0-13549 GCA_964355045.1 uncultured Chitinophaga sp.
AAAAGTAAGCATTGCTTCTTAAAATTCAAATGGGTTTTTTAAAAGTTCCTAATTACACAGTTTGGGTAATAATCCATAGCATTGGTAAGCGGTTTTTTCGGAGTCCAGATTCCCCCTTTTAAAGGGGGTTAGGGGGATTTTTTTGTAATTTATCACCCGACATATTTTATAAACGCACTTTCCTATAAATATTTGACAGGTCAAATGGATGCAAATGTTCCGGGTTATTGGTTCGATGTACTTTTTTTTAAAAAAAAGAGTTGAAGATTTACCCCAACTCTTTCTATAATTTTTGTAAAATATTTTTATTATCGCTTAAATGTAAAGTTTATTTTTGAGGTAGTTTGCACCTGAGTTATAGGGTTTACAAAAACATAATCGGTTTGGCCATGCAGTTCAGTTTCCGAAACGGTTACATTTTCCAAAATAACTTTGGTTGAATTTATCAAACTGAAATAGGCCGAGTTCGTTATTTCAATTTTAGTTTCATTATCTGTAAATTTCCAATTACCATCCTTCGCGGTTTGTGGCTCGGTGCCGCATTTTAAGTTGCCATTATCAATGGTCATGGTGCTATCGGCATTAAAAATTATAAGATTATCTTTTTGGCAAGTATCTATCAAAGGAATATCAAACAATTCATAAAAGGTATAATTTGTGGTACCAATAGTAGTAACCAAAGGTGGATTGAAAGTAGCTCTGGTAAGCAACCACGGATGGCCGGCTAATTTTTCGGTATTAGTAGGGTCAGGTTTTTTGTCTTCATCTTTACAGGCATTAAGAACAAATGCACTTACGATTACCAACATTAATAAGATTTTTGAATATTTCATATTTTATTAAATTTTTTTTCAAAAGTGCTTTAAAGATTCCATTCTGCCAAAAAATGTTTGTAATGCGAGTATCAATTTTACGCAAAGTTTGGGTGGGTAAGGATAAAAATACTTCTCGCAAAGCCGCAAAGACGCAAAGAAAAAAGAAAATAATTGGCATTTTTTGCAACGGATTAAAATCCAATGCTACAAAATTGAACCGTTCCGATGGAACTTTGAGAATTATTATAAAAAATTATACTCATTTAGTGCAAGGTAATTTGAAAACTTTGCGTCTTCGCGTCTTTGCGTGAGAAAACCAGTGGCTGGAGTTTCTCACAACTCCATCCTCAAAAATTTTCCAGTCACACTATTTTTATTCGCTGCTATTTGTTCGGGAGTGCCGGTGGCAATTATTTCTCCACCCCGTTTTCCGCCTTCAGGGCCCAGATCAATAATATAATCTGCCACTTTAATCACATCCAGATTGTGTTCAATAACCATAACAGAATTTCCTTTTTCAACAAATTGATTTAACAATTCCAACAGATTTTTAATATCTTCAAAATGCAATCCTGTGGTTGGTTCATCCAAAATATAAATGGTATTTCCGGTTCCTATTTTTGATAATTCGGTGGCCAGTTTTACCCGCTGTGCTTCTCCTCCGCTAATGGTAGTGCTGCTTTGCCCAAGGGTGATATACCCTAAACCGGAATCATGCAAGGCCTTAATTTTCCGATAAATGCTTGGGATAGGTTCGAAAAATTCAACCGCCTCATCCACCGCCATATCCAACACATCACTAATGGATTTTCCTTTGTATCGAATTTCCAACGTTTCGCGATTGTAACGCCGGGCCATACAACTTTCGCAAGG
This sequence comes from uncultured Chitinophaga sp., assembly GCA_964355045.1. Lineage (GTDB taxonomy): Bacteria > Bacteroidota > Bacteroidia > NS11-12g > UBA9320 > JABWCE01. Next base: position 1,689 of record CAYHCM010000090.1, read on the forward strand.
GACTTCCACATCGGGCAAAAAATTCATTTCAATTACTTTCATTCCTCCACCCTGACAGGTTTCACAGCGACCGCCTTTTACGTTAAATGAAAACCGACCGGGTTTATAGCCTCTGATTTTTGATTCGGGTAATTCGGCATATAAATTTCGTATGTCCGTAAAAAACCCAACATAAGTGGATGGATTACTTCGGGGTGTTCGGCCAATGGGAGATTGGTCTATTTTTATAACTTTATCAATATTTTCAAGGCCTTTGATAGATTTATAGGCCAAAGGTTTTTTATGAGATTTATAAACATAATGTCCCAAAATAGGGTGGAGGGTTTCATTTATCAAGGATGATTTACCACTTCCCGAAACACCTGTAATTCCAATAAATACACCCAAAGGAATTTTTATATCTACATTTTTTAAATTATTACCCGTGCACCCTGTAAGTTCCAAAAATTTACCGTTGCCTTTTCTTCGTTTTTTGGGAACATCTATTTTTAAATGCCCATTGATATATCCCGAAGTAAGGGTATCCGATTTTATAAATTCCTGAGGCGTTCCGGCAAACACAATTTGACCTCCAAATTTCCCTGCCTTGGGGCCTATATCCACCACATAATCGCTTTGCATCATCATTTCCTTGTCGTGTTCTACCACCAAAACGGTATTGCCCACATCACGAAGGGCTTTCAAGGATTCAATCAATTTTTCATTATCGCGCGGATGTAAGCCAATGCTTGGTTCATCCAAAATATACAATACTTCTTCCAGCTTGGAACCAATTTGCGTAGCCAGCCGTATTCGCTGAGCCTCGCCACCACTAAGGGTTCGGGCAGGATTATCAATACTTAAATAATCCAAACCAACCCCTAATAAAAAACTAACCCGGGCTAATATTTCTTTAATTATTTCGGAGCCGATAATGGTTTGTCGTTCGTTCAATAATGTATGGGCATTGATAAGCCATTCGTTCAGTTCGCCAATATTCATACGGCTTAAATCTGAAATATTTTTACCCCCGATTTTATAATGCAATGCTTCCTGTTTCAATCGGGCACCGCCACATTCGGGGCAATTCACCATACTCATATATTCCTCGGCCCATTGGGCCATAGCATCGGTTCCTTTTTCGTTATAAGAGGTGAGAAGCATGGTACTTATACCTTTAAAAGTGGTTTGATAAACTTGTTTTACCCCATTATTATAGGTGTATTCCACTTCAAATTTTTCATCGCTTCCATTCAAAATTATATCCATTGCTTCTTCCGAAAGTTTATTAATCGGGTCGGCCAAACTGAAATGATATTTTTTGGCAATGGCTCGTAATTGGGTAAACGTCCAGTTTTCACGCATTTCGCCCAAAGGTAAAATACCACCTTTATTGATACTTTTGGTTTTGTCGGGAATAATGACATCTATCTCAATATCTGAAACAGTTCCCAAACCATCACATTTTTGGCAGGCTCCATAAGGTGAATTAAAGGAAAACGAGTTGGGTTGTGGCTCGTCGTAACTCAATCCGGTTTTGGCATCCATCAAAAAGCGGCTGAAATGATGGGTTGCATTTTCTACAATATCCCACACCATCATTACCCCTTTACCCACTTTTAAAGCCGTTCTGACCGATTCTGTAATCCGGGTTTTGTTGCTGATTTCGGGTTCAATACGGTCCACCACAATATCTATATCGTGAATTTTGTACCGGTCCAGATGCATGCCTGGTTTTATTTCACTTATTACCCCATCCACCCTTACCTTGCTGTAACCCATTTTAATAACCTGTTCAAACAACTCTCGGTAATGTCCTTTGCGGCCTTTTATTAATGGAGCAAGAATGATAGTTCTTTTCAGTTCAAATTTTTGAAGAATGGTTTCAATAATTTGTTCTTCCGTAAACTTCACCATTTTTTCTCCGGTCAAATAGGAGTAGGCTTCCCCGGCTCGGGCAAACAACAATCGTAAAAAATCATAAATCTCGGTAATAGTTCCCACGGTGCTTCGCGGGTTTTTATTTACCGTTTTTTGTTCAATGCTGATAACCGGACTAAGGCCATCAATTTTGTCCACATCAGGCCGTTTCATTTCGCCGATAAACTGACGGGCATAGGCCGAAAAACTCTCCATATACCGCCTTTGACCTTCGGCATAAATGGTATCAAAAGCCAATGATGATTTTCCGCTGCCACTTAGTCCGGTAAAGACGATAAGGCTGTTTCGAGGAATGGATAGGTTTATATTTTTGAGATTATGTTCCCGTGCGCCAATGATATCTATGGTGGGGTTTTGGGAAACAATAAATTCATTTGATTTAGTGGCATGAGATATTAACTCTTCCGAGGTTTCCTCACTTTCTGCCTGTTTTTTTCCTTTGGTATTTCCCACTATTTTTTACGAATCCGCGAAGGTAGATAGTTTTAGGATGGAAAAATAGGGTGGGGGGAAAGATTTGTTTTTGAAAGACCCAAAATCCAAATTTCAAAATCCAAATTTCAAAACTTTCCTTCGCGACTAGGACTTCCTGGTAGGATGTCTATTATGTCATGGTATTATTAGCTAAAGTGACACAGCGGTCAACAGGAGCGAATTGGAATTCTTATAACTCCAAGATCCTGTGGATTAATTTGAATTAAATGGTAGAACAAGGACGGCTTACCATATTGTAGCTTTCCAATTTCAATTTTAGTGTTGCATAATGAATTTAAAAAACACCATAAATTTATAATAACTCTATATTTGCACGATAACATTGGTGATGTTATCAAGCAGAATGATAGTTAATACACTCAAAATGAGTAATACATTAAAAAAAATAACTAGAACTTCAGGTATTGAAATTAAGCAACTCAAAACCGCGTTAAGTTTTGTAAACGAGCTTCCAATTTACTTGAGCAACACTTTTAAATTTTATGCAGTTGAAATTGCAGAAAAAAAATTGTGTTGGCAGAATTATTATCTGTCAAAAATTTGTACTTCTGTACAAATCATACGGTATGAGAACATTAACAGGTACATATTATAACGGCGAACTAAGTCTTGATTTTCCGTTGATAACAGAAAAACCAATTAAAGTTATAATTTCATACAATGAAGAAGAAAAATCCCCTTTAAGTTTATCCGACTTTTCGTTTGCCGAAACGCAGGAATTATTAAAAGACTGCACAAGTTCATTTGCCGATGAGGTGATAGAAGATAGAAGAAATGCACTATAAAATAATCGTAAAAAATAATACTAACTGAGAATAAAACGAAGTTAGATGTGATATTAAAAATGTACCTGAATAATACCGATAGAATGTTGCTTTGTTTAAAAATATTTTTTTTATCTGATGAAACAGAAAATTAAAATTAATTTTGTGTAAGGTTGATGGATTAAATCCGACTTTATAAATATCAAATGGAAACAGTACTTGTTCAAATTAATAATAACAAAGCGTATAAGCTTTTAGAAGATTTAGAAGACATGCATATTATTACTTTGTTAAAAAAAAGTAATCAACCGCAACAAAAGCTTTCAGAGAAATATGCCGGTACATTGCGTTCAGATATTGCTGACGAACTTCAAAACTTTATTACTCAAAGCCGCAATGAATGGAACAACCAAAGTATTTAATTGATAGCAATGCCGCTATTGATTACCTTGGCAAAAAACTGCCTGATACCGGAATGAGTTTTATGAACAGCATAATTGATGCTATTCCTAAAATTTCGGTAATTACAAAAATTGAAGTTCTTGGTTTTAATACCCCGGATGAACATTATCAAATATTAGTAAATTTTATGAGTGATGCTCATGTACTGGGTTTATCAGATGAGATAGTGGATGCGAGTATTGACCTAAGGAAGAAGTATAAAACTAAATTACCGGATACAATTATAGCGGCAACTGCACTTATTCATAATTTGATTCTCATTTCACGAAATATTTCTGACTTTAAAAGTATTGAAGGCTTACAGGTTATTGACCCGTATAATTTATAATTAATACTGACTAACTTTTTTTTTCTTTTACAACTTCAAGAATTTAGAAGTTTAATTATCTTTGAAAAAATATTTTGAAATTATGGATACAATGCTGATAGAAGTTACCAATCAAAAAGCCATGGAATTATTGCATGATTTGGAAGAAAAGCACTGGATTAAGGTGTTGGAAGAAAATAATAAGCCGATAAAAATAAAACTATCTGATAAATACAGGGGCGTATTAACCAAAGAACAAGGGCAAAGCCTGAATGAACACATTAAACAAATGAGGAGTGAATGGGGAGATATTTGATTGACACGAATGTGGTTTCTGATTATCTTACCGCTTCGTTTAAGCCGGAAGGAATCCGTTTTATGGATTCAGTAATTGATTCTTTACCCAATCTTTCTGTTATTAATGAAATGTAATTATGCCGATACGGTATCTGTATTAGTCCAATATAAATTAAAATGAAGCTGACTAAACAGCTACTCTATCGGCATTAACCATTCTAAATTCAAATAAGATTTTTATTTCTTTTGGACTAATTTGAATTAAGAAGTGGTATATCTTTGTTGGAAAACCGACACGGATACCGAACAAAAAGTAAAAAATTTCATCAAGGATAGTATTGTTTTGAACATATCTCCTCATGTAATTGAGGAATGTGTAAAACTCCGAAAAGGTAAAAAAATAAAAACTCCGGATGCAATAATTGCAGCAACTGCTTTAGCAAATAAGCTGATTTTGGTATCGCACAATACGTTTGATTTCAAAAATATTAAAGGTTTAAAAGTTATTGATCCTCATAATTTATAATTAATACTGAGTAATAGTTTCCCAAAAAAAAGGGGCTCTATTACAGCTATTCTATCGGTATTATACCATCAATCCAAAATTTATAGAATCTTTTGGGTTAATTTGAAATAATAAATATGATAAGTTCCCAAATTTCAATTGTCCAATTTCTAATTTCCCTTTTCCCTTTTCCATTCTCAAACCATTTGCCCACCTTAAATATTAACTTTAGTTTTGAAGCAAAGAATTAAAAACACGCATCATGACATTAACTATAAAAGATGAAACCTTTGCAGGCAAAATTTTAAATGAAATCGAATTGGAATTCAGGACAGAAACAGTAACCGTAAGGGATATTATTACCGAACGGGTTTTTAAAGAAGTTTCAAATTATAACAGTAAACTTCCCGAATATTTTAACGGATTGGTGGAGCCTACGGATGCTGAACGGACTTTAAACGGGTATAAACTAAAACCCAAACAGGTTATTGATGCCGAAAAGCAGGCCTATATTGCTTTGGATGCATTTCAAAAAAACGGTTTTTTTTTACTTATTGACACCATTCAATCTGAAAGTTTGGAACAGGAAGTATTGCTAAGAATGGATACTAAAATTAGTTTTATAAAATTAACGCCATTGGTTGGAGGATAATTTTTTATGGGCATATTGGATAAATTAAAAAGCATTGTTTCCAACAATGATCAGGAGTTTAAGGAGGCCATCCTCCACATGTTAAAGGAAGTTTCGAAAGAAGAAGATGTGTATTTGTATAATGTTAATGTTACCAATTTGAAATTCTATCAAAATTCAGTTAGCGGATGGGATTCATCCAAAAAAATTGATTTTCTGATATTTTGTATAAAAACCACCGCTAAATATTTCAGAAAAAAAAGTTATAAATATGGAAGTCCTGATTATCAGTTTAACCAAATTGCTGAAAAGAGCATGGCTCCTTTGGTTAAAACCAATATAGAATTTGATAGTGTGAGTCTAAGTAAATTGCTTGATACAATTAAAGAATATACCACGCATGAATATCATCTCTACTCGCATTACCCTGTAAAATCAATCGTTTTAAATATCGAGAGACAGTTTAAGAACGAGGAAGTTCCGCCTGATATCCTCAATATACTCATCGAATTTAAAGAGTATATTATTAAGAAAGCAAGCAATGCTTCGTATGACAAGGAAAAATTAAAATTGATTGAACGGATTGATAATTTAGCTTTTAAGAAGGAAGAAAATGCTGTTAAGCCTACCTATTTCTTAGGAGATGATGAATTTACAGCCTTTGCCAATAATACTATTAAAAATTGTAAGGAGGCTGATAAACCAATATGGTTTCAACTTATTGCCAAAGCCCAAAAAGTTTCAGGTGCCAAACCAAGCAAAAAATATATGGATGAAACCAAGGTTTTGATAAATGAATTGGGAACTGATAAATTTAAAAAAACCGTGAATGAGTGGTTTGAGTTCGTAATTAATATGAAAGAAAAAACAACTGAATATACCAATACGTATAATAAACAAACCTATACCTACAGCACCATTGAATTTGTAAGTCCTATAAACAGTGAGGCTATCAAGGGGTTTGTGTGGATGAGTTCGCATTTTTATGATAACCAAACCATTCAAAATTTATCAAAACTTGCTGAACGGAGTTATAAAAAAATTCCCGGTAAAGGGCCTGCAGCCGGAGCCATCGGTAATGCATGTTTGTTTTCATTGTATAATTCAAAAGGGTTGGATGGCATTGGTCAGTTATCGCGATTGAAGGTTAGAATAAAACAAAATAATACCCAAACATTAATTCAAAATTATATTGAATCGGCGGCTCAAAAATTAGGAATGAGTACCATTGAAATTGAAGATTTAGCGGTGGAAGATTTTGGTTTGGTAAACGCTCAAAGAGAATATAAAATAGAAGAGTACATCTGTAAACTCGAAATATCCGGTGTTGGAAAATCAACCTTAAAATGGTTTAAACCCGATAATACCGAACAGAAATCGGTACCGGTAATTATTAAAGATAAACATGCTGGCAAACTCAAAAAAATAAAAGACACCCAAAAACAAACAGACCAAACTACCTCAGCCCAACGAGACAGATTGGACCGAATGCTGAGGAGCAACCGAACAATGGCTTTGGATTATTTTATAAAGCATTACCTGGAACATGGTTTAATGTCGTTTTTAGCCAAAAAAATAATTTGGCAATTTGCTAACGTTTCAGAATCTATCACTGCCATAAATTTTGGGAATGCTTGGGTTACCGGCGATAATAAAGAAGTAAATATCCATGATTATTCGTCCGTTTCGCTTTGGCATCCTGTAATGAGCAAAACGGGGGATGTAAAAAAATGGCGTGAGTTTTTGTATGAACATAAATTTCAACAGCCCTTAAAACAGGCCTTCCGCGAAATATATATATTAACTGAAGCCGAAATAAATACCCGAACTTACAGCAATCGCATGGCTTCTCATGTTTTAAAGCAACATCAATATGTTACCCTTGCCAAAGGGAGAAATTGGAGTGCACGGTTAATTGGAGCTTGGGACGGCGGCGATCAGGATACTGCAACTTTGCAATTGCCCGAATATAATTTAAGAGCCGAATATTGGGTAAATGCCCTCAATGCCGACGATGCCTTTAATGATACCGGAATTTGGAATTATGTTACGACAGATCAGATTCGGTTTATAAATACATTGACCAATGAATTGGTTGATTTGGTTGATGTGCCACCGGTTCCGTTCTCAGAAGTTTTGCGGGATGTTGATTTATTTGTAGGGGTAGCAAGTGTTGGCAACGACCCTACATGGTCAGATTCGGGCGGGCTGCCGGCTTACAGGGATTATTGGCAATCGTATTCGTTTGGTGATTTATCGGAAGTGGCAAAAAACCGAAAAGAAATTTTAACCGGACTTATTCCACGATTAAAAATTGCAAGTGTGACATCCATTGTTGACAAATTTGTGGTTGTAAAAGGAAAATTAAGAACTTATAAAATTCATATTGGCAGCACCAATATTTTGATGGAACCCAACGACCAGTATCTGTGTATAGTGGCCGACAGAAGTCAAAAAAGTTTTACCGAAAATATATTTTTACCCTTCGAAGGGGATAATGGGATTTCCGTAATTTTATCCAAGGCATTCCTTTTGGCTGAGGATGATAAAATAACGGATTCGAGTATTACTTCGCAGATAAATAGGTAGTGATTTTGAAGGCTTTGCAACTATTGCATTTTCGCTTTTAATCTCAAATCTCCCCAACCCCCTCCATCTCAAATACCAAATTCTCCCCATACACTTTTGCAGGGGTTTGGTAGCCCGGTTTAAAGTTTCCGGCTAATATTTTTTCAGCAATAAGTAAACTTGCAGTTGCCGTGAGACTATAGCCATCAGGGGTTTTAAGGGTTGAGGTTAAAACATCTCCGGCTTGGTTTTTTATTTCAGCCCACACAAGGGTATAAGCCTTTTGTCTTTCTTCCAAATTAGGGCCGGCAGGTTTTGAATCAATTTTATTTTGGATAATTTTTCTTATAATTTTTTTTCTTAAAAGCCAATTAAACAAAAATTGGAATTTTAATAATTTATATACTTTAGGAGGAACTCCAATAAATGATTCAATGTTTGGGATGCCTGTTGTAAAATAGGCGGTGCTTATATCACCCCATGGAATGCTCATCACAAATAATTTTTTTTCTCTAAAATCTACCAAAATGCCGTTTTTACCAAAGGCTATAGGAACCAATTTTCCATTTTCTCGCCTTATCGAATCTTCGCCCAAACGACCAGCTACGGTTGTGGCTGTGCCATGCGAAACGCCACCTCCAATAGTGGCAAACGCAATTTTCAAACTGATGGCATCTGGCATTTTGTTTTTAAGTTTAAGTGCCATACAATCCGTTGGCACCACATCAAAACCGGTTCCGGGCATCAGCATTATTCCGGCATACTGCGCTTTGTAATCAAAGGTTTTTATTAATTCAAAAACTTTAATATCGCCATTAATATCCAGATAATGTGTTTTGGCTTCAATGCATGCTTCTACCATTTGCGAAGCGGTATTTATAAAAGGCCCTGCTGCATTTATCAGCACATCGCCTTCTTTTAATAATTCTACCAGGGCTTCATGATTACTGATATCAATGGCTTTGTAGGGGTATCCGGTTTTTTCAGATTGGGATTTTAATTTCTGTTCATTTCGGCCGGCTAACAAAATTTTAAATTTTTTTGATAAACTTAATTCGGTAATTAAATCGCCGGTATAGCCGTAGGAGCCGTAAATTATGATTTGGTATTTTTTCATTTTAGTTGCAGATAGAAGTAATGCAGGATAATCCTGCAAATATAAAAACAGATAACTTTATTTCAGGCAATAATAGCCACAGATTAATTGATTAAGAATTATTTCAGATTAAATCAGATAAAAAATAGTTCCTATTTTTTGTCGAAAGAATACTTTTTTAAAAAGACAAATTTTAATTTGTCCAATCTGATTTAATCCTTATGAATTATTTTTAATCTTATAATCTGTGGCAAATAGTTAGTTATTTAGAAGGAAGCGAATCCTACTCCACCAACAACTTCTGCCTGCTTACCTTTCCATTAGCCGATTGCAATTGAACTATATAATACCCCGAAGCCAATGACGAGATATCAATTTTTTCATAATTATAATCCGTTTCAAATTGTTTGGTTATTAATAATTTTCCTGATAAATCATAAATAGTTAGATTTTTTTGACCAATATAATTTAACGGAAACCCTACTGTAACTTCACTTTTGGCCGGATTTGGATATAAGGTTATAGTTTCATCAGGTAAACCATTTATATATTCATAAATGGTGTAAAATTGATTTACTTCCAGGTTACCTTTTATTATTCTTCGATGTTTTTTGTTTGGGAAAATAACCGCAATGGAATCAATTACTGAATTATTTCCTAACCCAAAAACCAATGAGAACGGAGCCTGCCCGGCAGCATTGCCCTGCCCGGCATAAATTTCACGGGTTTTTATAAGTGAGCCTGAATACACTACTACTTTAGCTCCAATGCAACTTCCATTGGTTCCCCGGGCAGGTTTTAAATTTACCACCACATGGTTTTTACTGTTTCCAATATTATTTTTCAAAAGAATCGGAACCGTTCCTACCCCCGGAGCTCCACCCCCAAAAATTAATAAATCTTCATCCCCGTCATTGTCATAATCTATGGGTCTAACTAAACTCATAGTGATGTATTTATTATTATTTAAAGTAAGATTTAAGGATTTGGTAATATCTGTAAATTTGTGATCGGTGCTTTGTAAAAACATATATAATCTACCATTTCCACCTCCGGCATAAGTGCCATCGGCATTGCATAAATCAGTCAAACCATCGTTATCAAAATCAAACCAGTTACCATCGTATGTAGCAATATGTGCCGCCTTTGGTGCAATTCGTGGGGTTAAATCCATAGCCCACCGCAATTGATAATTACTATCGGCGCCTTGATTTTTTACAATAGTAGAGCGGCCTTCATTGGCATCATTGCCTCCATGCACCAAGGCAAAATAAAAATCAAAATCACCATCGTTGTCGTAATCACAGGGCATGGCAGCCCAATGGCATAGTTCCTGAGCGTTATCGCCTTTTAAATATTGACTGTTGTAATTTACTTGTTTAGCCACATTGGTAAAATTTCCATCTTTGGTGTTTTTCCAAAGGCTTCCGCCGGTTCGGCAATAGGAGGCTGTAAAAATATCATCCCACCCATCGTTGTTCCAATCGCCGGCACTGCTGCCATACAAGGGTTCGTTGGTAGGTTTATTTAAATTGGTCATTGCTGTTACATTGGTAAACGTTCCGTTGCCATTTCCTTTCATTAATATATCATCCTGAACTTTATTGTTGGTATAATCCGAAAACCAATTACCAATAAATAAATCAATATTTCCATCCAAATCATAATCCAAAAAACTTAAACCCTGTGTATTGGTTAATCCTAAAATATCCAAACCATTTTTAGGTTTTACACTAAATTGACCGATTCCATTATTCAAAAAAACCTGACAACGATCGCCAACATCAGTATAATTTTCTATCCTGTGAAAATAATGCGCAGTTACCATATCCACGTCGCCATCATTGTCCACATCGGCAAAAGCGGCACAGGTAGTTTGCCTTCCCGTATCGGTTTCATTCACATTACTGTTAATTTTTGACCACTCGGTTTTGTCCACAAAAGTTCTGTTTCCGGTTACAGGGTCCTGTTCATTCATAAACATTTTCATGGGTTTTCGATTATTAAAATAATCAATTCCGGTAATGGTAATCAGGTCAATGTACCCGTCGTTATTGACATCCGCGGCATAGGCTTTTTGCATTCTTTGGCCGGTTAAACCAGTTTCAGGAGTGATATCGCTAAACCATTTGTCATCCTGCGAAAAACTTATAACGGGAATTAACACGAGTAAAAAAACCAATTTTTTCTTCATATCGTAGATGAACAAAAGTAACAAAATCAATTGAAACACAAAATTTCATTCTATACTGTTAAATTAAATCAAAATACAGGATTGTATGGTATATATTTTTTATATAGGTTTGCAACAATTACATAAATAATGCTTGTTTCAAAAGTTTCAAAAAATTTATTAGAAGAATTAAAATATGTGATAAACCAATTGGATAATACCGATTATTCAAAACCGCTCGATTTGTTATCGGGCAGTACCATTGGCCAACATACGCGTCATATTCTTGAATTTTACCAATGCTTTATTGAAGGAAATACCTCCAAAGAAATAGATTATGACTTGAGAAAACGAAATGTGATTATTGAAACGAATACCGATTTTGCTTGTAAATTTATTGACCATATTAATTATAATATTGATAAAACCGCGGATAGTACTATCATTTTAAAGTTTAATAATGGTGAAGATAGTCAGTTTATTTCGTCAAGTATTGAGCGTGAATTGGTTTATAATATTGAACATGCCATTCATCATATGGCTATAATAAAAATTGCCATTCTCAATGATTTTTCTACTATAGTTCTTCCTCCACATTTTGGGGTAGCTCCATCTACCGTTCAATATCATAGCCGGGCCAATG
>CAYHCM010000090.1:13649-15877 GCA_964355045.1 uncultured Chitinophaga sp.
CCTCCACATTTTGGGGTAGCTCCATCTACCGTTCAATATCATAGCCGGGCCAATGTGCACAGTTAGTTTTCTGCCTATGGGTGGAAACAATTTTATTCTTACCAGCAATCGCGACGAAAAAGACAGCCGCGAAATTGCAAACCCACCTAAAAAATATTTACATTACCATTTAAATGTAATGTATCCTCAAGATCCACGGGCTAAAGGAACGTGGATAGCTGCTTCTGAAAATGGATTTACACTTTGTTTGTTGAACGGGGCATTTATGGCTCATAAAAGCAAACCGGCATACCGCAAAAGCCGGGGAGTAGTTTTACTGGATTTTTATAAATTTTGTAATGTGAACCAGTTTGTGGTAAACTATGATTTTAAAGGCATTGAACCTTTTACACTAATTATTGTAGAATTTAAATCGGCTATAAAACTCTATGAATTACGTTGGGATGGAAAACAAATGCATTTATCTTTTAAAAATTCTAAAAAATCTCATATTTGGTCGTCGGTAACACTTTATGCCCCAGAGATAATAGCAGAACGGGAAAAGTGGTTCGATAAATGGAAAAAAGAACAATCTGATTATACGGCCGATAGCATAAAAAACTTTCATCAAAATGGCGGAAAGGGAGATAAAGAAAGCGATATTCTGATGAAACGTGAAGGAGCATTTACTGTAAGTTTAACACAGGTTGTTAAAAACGATACCGAAATTGTGATGAATTATACCGATTGTATAAATCAATTAAATACCACCCTTTCAATGGTATTGGCATGAAATTTTTTGGTTTAAAAAAGTTTATAACGAGATGGACTAATTATGAATATTGGCCATGGATTTTTTTTTATGCTCCCTTAATTCCGGTTTACCTATACTACGCTATACGTTCCGGTTATCTTTTTTTTAGTTCTGCTGTCAATCCGGGTATTGATAAAGGGGGTCTTTTTGGAGAAAGCAAAATTGATATTCTTGATAATTTTTCGGATGATCATAAACCAAAAACCTATATTCATAAAGCGATTGATGATATAAATGAAACATTAAATTTATTAAAATCCAAACACTTTGAGCTGCCCTTAATATTAAAACCCAATATTGGCGAAAGAGGTACTTTAGTTTCAAAAGCCAATACTTTTAAAGAGGTTCTAACGATTCTGAAAATAAATAAAGTTGATTTTATTATTCAGGAATTTATTGATTATCCGTTTGAATTTGGTGTTCTGTATGCTCGAATTCCTGGCGAAGAAAAAGGACAAATCAGATCAATTGTTACTAAAAAATTTCTCGAGGTTACTGGAGATGGTGTAAGTACAATCGGAAATTTATTATTAAAAAACAAAAGAGCTTGGTTTCAAATAGAACGATTAGCCAAAGAAAATCCGGAACTTTTATCTTTAATTTTACCGTTAGGCGAAACCAGGGTTATTGAACATATCGGCAATCATTGCCGGGGAACAGAATTTATTGATGCCAATTATCTTATCAACGACCAATTAAATGAAGTGTTTGATAAAATAGCAAGACAATTTGAAGGATTTTATTATGGCAGATTTGATTTGAAAGTGCGTAGCATAGAAGAATTTAAAGAGGGTAAAACAATTAAAATTTTTGAACTGAACGGTGTAACAGCCGAAGCCGGTCATATTTATGATAAAAATTATACTTTGTTTAAAGCCTATCGCGCAATTATAGCTGAACAAAATTTGGTTTATAAAATTAGCATGGCCAATATTAAAAAAGGTATAAAACCTTATAGCATCAAATTTATGCTTGGCATATTAAAAACTCATTTTAAAAAATAAAACCAACGGAACACTTTTTGTAAAGTGAAAATCGTTAATCAATAAACAATCTCAATAATGCAACGCGTTTTAATTTTAATATTAACTTTAGGATTTGCATTTAATTCTATTGCTCAATCAGGTGTAAGTGTTTCACCTTATGCCTTTGATTTTGGAACGGTAAAGCAATGGAAAAATGATACAGCAATTTTTATTATAGAAAATACAGGGTCATCCAAATTTATTTTTTTACCGATCGGGTATTCCGAAGACGTGTTGGTTTTACTGCCAAAAGGTTCAATAAATCCGGGTCAGTCAGCCACAGTAAAACTTATTTATTATACCCAAAGCAGGGGCAATTTTAAAAAAAATATACCCATTTATATTAATATTTCAGGCGATCCTATTGAATTAACCATTAAAGGAAAAATTATAGATTTTCATCCTGATGC
>CAYHCM010000091.1:0-15836 GCA_964355045.1 uncultured Chitinophaga sp.
ACCTTTAACCTTTTTACTTTAACCTTTAACCTTTTTACTTTAACCTTTAACCTTTCTACTTTAACCTTTAACCTTTCTTTCCTTTTGGGGACCGGTAAACGGTTCCCCTACATTACCCTTTCGCATCTATTAATTCGATTTTACCGTTTCTTTTTAATTCCCTGAGTTTCACCATTTCAAAAACAATAGGTGTAACCAATAATACATAAATTGTGGAGGTAATTGTACCGCCAATAAGAGGCACAGTAATGGGAAGCATTACGTCGGCCCCGGTGCCTGTAGCCCACAAAATAGGAATTAATCCGAATAACGACACCGAAACCGTCATTAATTTTGGTCTTAATCGCTTGGCTGAGCCTTCAATAATATACTGTTTTAAAATAGCTACTGTAATTGTTTCTTTACTATTGCCGTGTTTAGCCACCATTTTATTCATGGCTTCATTCAAATAAATTGTCATTAACATGGCCGTTTCAATGGCCATTCCAAACAAGGCTATAAAACCAACGGCTACAGCCACAGATAAATTTATCCCATAAAAATAAACCATAAATACCCCTCCAATTAAAGCAAACGGAACGGTTATCATTGTTATGAGGGCTTCTTTCATCGAATGATAGGTGAAGTATAAAACCAGAAAAATAATCAGGATTACGATGGGTAATATCATCTTCAATGTTTTGTTGGCCCTTATTTGATTTTCCCATTGTCCGCTCCATTCTATATAATATCCTTTGGGCATTTTAATTATCATGGCATTTAGTTTTTGTTGTGCTTCCTTAACCGTACTTCCTAAATCACGTTCCCTTACATTAAATAAAACGCTTCCTCTTAACATTGCATTTTCACTATTTATCATCGGCGGCCCGTCACTTATTTTTACATCGGCCACCGTTTCTAATGGAATTGGCCCGAATTGCATGGTTTGTACTTGAAGTTTTTTTAGAGCTTCAAGGCTATTTCGGTATTCCTGCGCATATCGTGCATTTACCGAGAACCGTTGTCGCCCTTCAATCGTGGTAGTCAGTTTCATACCGCCAATGGCGGCCTCCACCACATTATTAATATCATCCACGGTTAGTCCGTATCGGCCAATCATATCTCGTTTTGCCTCAATGTCAATATATTTTCCACCTGTGATTGGTTCGGCATATAAATCTTTGACTCCGGAAGTACCTTCAAGAGCTTTTTTAATTTTTTGAGCTAAGACATTTATGGTATCCAAACTGGCTCCGTAAATTTTAATTCCCACATCCGTTCTTATACCGGTACTAAGCATATTGATTCGATTTATAATGGGTTGGGTAAAGCCGTTTGTAACACCCGGAATTTGCAGTTTATTGTTTATTTCAGTCACAATATCACTTTTGCTTTTATCTTCTCGCCATTCGTTTTGAGGTTTTAATAAAATAATGGTTTCAATCATACTTATCGGACTATTGTCGGTTGCTGTGTTAGCCCGTCCAGCTTTTCCCAAAACATGGGCCACTTCAGGTATTGATTTTATTAATTTGTCCTGAACCTGTAATATTCGTTTCACTTCCGAATTAGATACATCCGGCAAGGTTACCGGCATAAACAAAATGGAACCTTCATCTAAGGGAGGCATAAATTCTGAACCTAAACGGGTAAACATCATTAAACCTATGAGTAACGCAATTATATTGATGCCCAAAACCGACTTGCGCCAGTTTAAACAAAATTTTAAAATTGGTGTGTAAATGCGTTCAAGCCCTTTGTTTATCGGATTTTTATTTTCAGGGCGAAGTTTTCCTTTTAATAAAAAACTAATGAGAACCGGGGTAAGAGTTATGGCCAAAAAAGCATCAACGATAAGTATGAACGATTTTGTATAAGCTAAAGGACTGAATAATTTACCCTCCATACCTGTAAGAAGAAATACAGGTAAAAAAGATGTAATAACTATTATGGTTGAATAAAAAACTCCCGGCCCTACTAATTTTGAAGAGCTTTCTATAAGCTGTAACTTTTGTTCAGAACTTAACGGGTCGTTATTTTTCTTAAAAATGTTCTTTAATTTTTCTTTCATGTTAAGCAGATTTTTGATTATGACCCATTTCTTCCTGTTTCTCAGAAATTGTTCTATATGCATTTTCAACCATCACAATTCCATCATCAACCACCACGCCAATGGCCAAAGCTATACCTGTAAGCGACATAATGTTGGATGAAATTCCAAAAGTTTGCAGTAAAATAAAACCAACCGATACCGAAATTGGCAATTGAATAAGGATGATTAAAGCGCTTCGCCAATGAAATAAAAAAAGAAGAACAACTATCGAAACGGCAATCATCTCTTCTATTAAAGTTCCTCTAACTGATGCAATTGCTGCTTCTATAAGTTCGCTTCTGTCATACGAAGTTTTGAACGTAACCCCTTCCGGTAATCCTTTTTCCACTTCTCTCATTTTTTCCTTTACCGCGTGTATTACCTTATCGGCATTTTCACCATATCGCATCACCACAATTCCTCCAACCACTTCGCCGGTACCATTTTGGTCAAAAATCCCTAAACGCAAATCGCCTCCCATTTGAACAGAACCAAGATCCTTAACCAGAACCGGAACTGAATTGTAATTTTTAATGGCAATATCTTCCACATCTTTTATATTTTTAATATAGCCTAATCCTCTAATGATATATGCCATATCGCTCATTTCAAATTTTCGTCCACCTACATCGTTATTGCTTGTTTTCACGGCAGTCATCACTTCCATCATGCTCACATTGTAATATTGCATTTTTAGGGGGTCAAGAACCAATTGGTATTGTTTTTCAAAACCGCCGAAAGAGGCTACTTCGGCCACACCCGGCACAGTTTGCAATGCAAATTTTACGTACCAATCCTGCAAGGCACGTTGTTCACCAAGGTCCATTCCACCGGCATTTAAATGATACCAAAAAATATGACCCACGCCTGTGCCGTCAGGCCCCAATGATGGAACCACGCTTTGAGGCAGCAGCCGCTGTGCGAAATTCAAACGTTCTAATACACGGGTTCTGGCCCAATACACATCTACATTATCTTCAAAAATTATATAAACAAAACTCATCCCAAACATTGAGGCACCACGGATATTTTTAATTTTTGGAATTCCCTGAAGGTTAGAAACCAAAGGATAAGTTACCTGATCTTCAATTACCTGAGGGCTTCGTCCCATCCATTCGGTAAAAACGATAACCTGATTTTCGGACACATCAGGAATGGCATCTATGGGATTTTGTTGTACACTGTATATGCCCCAACCAAATAAACCGGCTGATAATAGCAGGACAACAATTCTGTTTTTGAGTGAAAACGATATTAATTTTTTTACCATATGAGTAAAATCTTACTTGAACAATTATTTTTTTACTTTTTATTATTATATGAGAACGTGATTAATTATAGATGATTTTGCTATTTTTTCCAGAATGAAATGGTCAGAACCAAATTTACAAATTGCATCGCAATTGGCTCTTAATTCAGAAAATAAGATATATTTAATATTCATATTAGAATTTTTAATAACGGGTCTATTCAACTGAGCAATAACATCTTTTTCTCTACTATCAGGGATAATAATGTAGAATACTTTACTGCCATTAGAAATACTAAAATATAAATCTGACAAACGCAAAATTCCCGAATAAATACTTGTACTTTTTTCTACTTCAAATGCTCCAATTATTCTATTTGTGCCTTTTTCAAACCATAGAACATCAATTAGTTTTATAGTGTTTAGAATATCTTTGTCTATTAATAATTCTGGAAATTTGTTAATTGAAATAAATGAAAAACTCTGACCATTAAAGGATTTACTTTTATCATTACTTGCTGGTGTAACATCATAGCCTAATGAAACACCTATCTTTAATAAATGATATTGCATTTCATTATGAAGATTCTCTTCTTGCTTTTCATCCTGCATTTCTTTTTGTCGTTTCTCTATATTTTTTTCAAACTTTTTTCGTTCAAATCCACTCAAGTATTCATCATTGCCAATTAACATTTTTTGTGTACCAATTTCAAAACATAATCCTGCAATAGAACCGTAATCATTTGATAATTCAGACATAAATTTTTGGTTGGTTTGCATCAACACTTCCCTTATTTTTAAATACTCACTCCAGCTACCCAGTTTTTTATTATCCTTAAATAAAATATTAAATCCATTTAAAATAGCCGTATTGAATGGTGGAAACCAGGTAGGGTGCAAAAAATATAAGATATTGCCAACAGCCGGACCTAACCCTTTTATTTTCAAATCATCTAATTTTATTATTTCCTTAATTACCTGCTCCTCTAATATAGCATTAATGCAGTTTTCGAGAAACTGTCCAAAGAATATTTTGTTATTTGGATTTTCATAAATATCAGGAATCCGCAACTTGGGTTTCCAATAAAATGGATGTGCTACACCAACAAATACTTGCTTTTGCTCTGCAATACAATTAAGTACAAATTCTAAACTACTTTCTTTAAAATCATTCGGAAAAGTTTTGTTTTTGATGTCATCGACAACTTGTAATACACCTCTGCGTATTGTACGAAATGCTTTTAACCTTTGGTCATTTTCAACAAACCAAGTATTGTAAACACTTTCGTGGTCTGTTTTATATTGGTGAATTATTTCTGACAGGTTACTCATTGTTTTTAAGTGTTTCTATCCAATGAATTACTTCCTCTTTTTGATTTTTCGAAAGTATGGCTTTCCTATGTATTAAAGTATAGGATGCTAAAGGCATTTCATTTGCTTTTATTTGTTTTATAATTCTGTCTAATTTGCTTTTCTGTTTTCGTTTCGAATATTTTCCAAACTCATTAAAGTTTAAATTTTCTTTGGCTTCTTTAATATGACTTTCCATAAAAATACGTATTGGCTGAATGTAAGAATACAATGGATACCTGGTATTATTACTATGACAATCGTAACACGAAGTTTTTAAAATGGTTTCCACACTTTGAGGAACATTATACACGTTTGTAAAATCTGTAGTAAAATCCTGCCCGGAACTTTCATTTCGGGCAGGTTGATACAATTGCAATAATAAAAAAACAATTATCCCGATAATTAGTATTTTTTTAATGCCTTTTTTCATTTTAAAATTCTTTTTTTATTGAACCACACGTGAGCATTTCGGAGCCATGGTATGGATTTTGAATTTTTTTGGTTTCACTTAACCAGTAAGCTCCCTTATCATTATCATACATCGGGCAAAAATCCTGATATAGTTTTTGGCTCGAACCAAACATTTTTACCAAATCGGTTATATCTTTACTCAACATTACAAAATGTTCCCGTTGATGGTCAATTTTTCCGGCGTTGTCACCAATATGTTCAGCATGTTCTTTGGCATCATCGGCAATTTCTGAATACGTTTTTTTCATTTCAGTCTTAATTGCATTTTCATCCACATTATTAAATACATCAAGCAACGCTTTTCCGGCCGAGGCGGCTGCTTTCGAATCATCTTTTGTCAAAGCATTTTTAAGAGCCAAATAATTGGTCACTATTTCAGTAGTAGTAAACGTGGTTTGCGGTACAGATTCGGTCGAGGTGTTTGCCTTAGGTACGGAATCTTTTGTTGCATCGGGTTTGGTTAAGTCCATTCCGCATTTGGAACACGTGTCGCCTTGGTTGCCTGTCACTTCGGAGTGCATAGGGCATGCAAATTGCCCGGTGCCGGTTTCATTTGATTTGTTTGAGCTTTTATTACAAGCTGTGAAACTGATTAAAGCCAATACTATGGCCGGGAAGATTACTTTTTTCATTTATTTTTTTGATTGATTTTTATATATGTAGCCTTTATTGGCAGCATTTTTTAACAAAAAGTTTTTTGAATATCCATTTTAAAAAGTTCATAATAGTATGTGCAAGTTTCAAAATAGTTTTCCGGTTTTATAAATAATTTACGAACATGGCACTAATTAGCTGAACTCAAAAATTCAACTATTTTTTTTACTTCCTCACTTGTAATATTAGCCCTAACCTGCATGTGTAAACCAATAGTTTTCCATTGTTCATCATTAAAATCGGCCGGCGACGGGCTGTTATGACATCGCATACAGTTTTCGCCCCAAAGCTGCGCTCCTGATTTAGAAGTAATCACGTTCTTTGATAATGAACAACTTTGAATGGTAACTAATAGCATTAGTACTAATATTGATAAACTGATAATAAATTTAATTTTTTTCATATTTAATTTTTTTAAAGGGTTTATAATCCAAAAGCTAAATGTATAAGAAATGTGTTATTGCCCATGCTGCTCATTCCACTCATCTCTGATTCATCCATAGTTTCGTTCGTTATCTGATAACTCATTTTAACAACCGTTCTCCAGGTAAACCAATAATTTAGCCCAATGTCTAATTGAGTTTGATTGCTTTCCCAAAGCGAACCATGAGGAGTATCGTACATAGAATATCTGCCCACAAGCTCCATATTTTTAAGAATAGCATTTTCGGCTAATGCCGGCCTGAAAGCCAACTGAGCGTAATACGAAGAACTTTTGTTTGTAAATGTATATCGGGAAGTGTCTTCAGCGTTAAAATAGTCGACACTGCTTATATTTGAAAAGTTGTATTGTCCTTTAAAATCAATTATTCCCTTAAGAGGTTTTACAATCTTAACATACGATAAATCAAAGGCCGTAAGCATAGCGGTAACATCTTTATAGGTTATATCTTCATTCATCGAATCCTGTTCAAAGGGTGAATCCATGGATCCCGGCATGGCATAATATCCTGAAACGCCAATTTCTAAAGATGAATTGGCCAGCGGCAAATACCCAATACGGCTACCAATAGCTTTATTTTTGTTATTATCCATTGAATTTGAAAACGACAACATTCCGGCCTCATCAGGCTCTTCGGTACCATCCTTAATACCGGGGCCATTTACAGCATAGATTGAATAATTTAATTTGGATTTTCCCAATTGCAATCCACCTCTGATTTCAAGACCAATATCAGCAGATGGTGCTATTCCGTCATGTCCGAATCCCAAAGGTGTCGAACTGAATTTATTGATCCATGACGGATGAAACCTTTCGGTAAATGTTCCGAAGGGAAGTAAAAATTTCCCCGCTCTGATTATCAGACCTCTTGAAACGATGTAGGAGGCATTGGCATAACCAAGATTTATTTCAAACATATCTGACATGTATTCCATTTCCAATTCACTTTCAAAAAGAAAATGGTCGCCGTGACGCCAAAGTAATACAGGATTAAAAGAGGTCATACTAAAGTTAGCATCGTCAGCCGAAGTTTGCAATCCAAATTGGCCAAAGCCCCGCATCATAAAATTCGTTTTATCCTCCTTCTTCAAAGAATTGATTTCATCTTTGATAGCGTTTAACTGAGTTTGAATAGTATCTTGTGCATAAACCACGCTAAAACTTAATACAAACCAAACCATTGAAATGGTTTTTAATTTACCCAAAATCTTATTTTGATTTTTAGGGTATTTCCCGCTCAGGCAGGATAATTTGTGAATTTGCGATTTCATATGTATATTTTTTTAATTGATTAATAAAAATTTCTATTCATTATTTTTAATAGTATGGAACGATGATTATTTCTTTTTAAAAGTTCTTATATAGTTAATCAACTGCCATCTTTGAGTTACGGTAAGTATGCTTTTATAACTGGCCATTGGGGGCCGGCCTTCGCTCAGTTTCCAAAACAAGGTACCATCTGTTTGACCCTGTGTTTTTTCCAAGGTAAAATTTCCGGGCTTTACCGGTAATCCAACTCCTCCTATGCCATCGCCTTTGCCTTTATCACCATGGCACACGGCACATAATTGAGTGAACAACTTTTTTCCTTCCGCAATTGAAGCCAAATTTCCCTTTAAGGGATTTAATAATTTATTGGCTTCAACCGGGGCTATCCATGGGATTCCACCTGAATTAATTTTTAATAGGGAAAACCCAAAAGTTATAAAAATGGTAAAAATCATCAAACTTGCTTTCATCATATCGGTTGTTTATCCAGTTTATTTTTAAACATTTTTAACGAAAAGCAAATAACATAATAATGGACATCATTGCAATCATTATTGCACCTCCGGCCATAAACATCATTCCTCTATGGCTACCATTCCCGCCATGCATCATCCTATCACAACCCATTCCTTTGTTGGAACCTTCTCCTTTAATAATTAAATTCATCCCACATTTAGGGCACTTTCCTGGTTTATCAGATGTTATTTCAGGGTGCATGGAACAGGTATAAGCTTGTACAGGTGTTTCAGGTTTTAATTGGCTTCCCTTTTCAATTAATTTCATCCCACATTTAGGACAATATTCGGGGTTATTACTTATCACCTCCGGATGCATAGAGCAGGTGTATTCTGTTTTTTTAACTATTTTAGTACTGTCGGCTTGCTGCCCTAAAGAAACTTTATAACACAAAAGACTTAGTGCAATTACAATTATTAATTTTTGAGGTTTCATACTTTTTATACTAATTAATAGTTATTGATTTAGATGTTTCATCCATCTTATTTTCATTTTTACTCATTGCCATAAACTTTACTGTATAAATACCTTTTACAGTATAGGTATGCATTGGGTTTGCCTCAGTGGATGTACTTCCGTCGCCAAAATCCCATTTGTACTTACTGGCATCCATACTACAGGTAGAACTAAAACTAACAGGTTGACCAACCGTTCCTGATATCGGAACATCACAACAAGCCATAGGATTTTTCATACAGCTTGAAAAAGCGATTAGGGCAAATAATGCCACACTTAATAATTTGATTTTTGTTTTCATGATGTTTTTATGTTAATAATTTTAAATAAATAAATTTTGTTTTGAATTAAAGAGTCTGCTAAAGACTCACAGCTAATTAAAAAAATTCTAATTCCGGGTTAATACGAAACCGGAATCAGGTTCATTTAATTAAATACGAAAAACTTCTATAAACGGAAGAAAGACCGAAGTAATGTCGGGTGGTGTTCTATAACTAAGAAATCCGCTAATTTCAGCTCCTTGTGCGAATGGAATAATGTTAATTTGGTTTAGTACCTGAATATATTCCAATGAAGGCTGAACGAAATTTATGACGGATTGAAAATCATCTGTTTTAATTTGCTTTATTTGATTTTCACAACAGGAGCTTTTATTAAATGAGGATGACGAATGGGTTTTACAATTATTTTTTGACTCTTCCATTCCGCAGGATGCATTTCCACTGCCTATTACAATTTTAAATTGCGCTAATTTACCTGCACAATAATGAAAATCAACACTCACTTTTAATGAAATAATGAGCATCAATAATGCAAGTGATATGGCAATGAGTTTTCTCATCTGTTATTGGATTACAAATTTCAATTTAACATCAATTTAAAAAAATGATATTTATCATAATAGTTTGAAAGCGACTTTTTAAAAAAATAAATGATTGCGGAAGCATAATTTTTATTAATCATTGCTTAATTATTTTGCTTTTGATTAAAGTTTTATCTGAAACAATGCTAAGATAATAGGGGCCAGCGGGTAGGTTTGAAATGTTTATTTTTAACAACTCGGCAACACTTACATCCAATTGCAGAACGGTTCTACCCAATACATCGGTAATTATTATTTGACGGATGGATAATTTTAATTTCCCCTTTTCAATAAACAAATAATCATTAACCGGATTGGGGTAAATTAATAAATCTGTTACAGGTTTTCTGGTTGGTGGCGGCTTAACTCCGTTATCAAACGAAAGATCATCTATATACAAAAAACTATTGGTTTTTGGACTATTGCCGCTGGATGATAAGATAATAATACATGTATCCGGATTTAACAGGCTTCGGTAATTAAACGGAATTTTAAAATCGCTCCAAACATGAAGCATTCCGCTTAATTCTTCATAAGCTATAGCAATGGTATCCCTGATATTGGTAACATTATTCCATTTTGTTAAATAGGCCGCTATAAAACCATTGTCGTATTCGTAGCCCATGTATTGCCTTCTTCCGGTTAATTCAACCGGTCGTAAAGTAAACCCAAAACCCGATAATGGCTTATAGGTAGTAGTATCTATTCGGCCCGATACTATAATTCCGGGAAATATTTTACCGTTGATATTTTCGGAATACAAGCTTACCGAAAATCCCTGGCTCAAATTGCCAAGTTTAGAACACGTAAATATATTGAACCTGCTTGTGGCTGCATTTAAACTTGCCCAACTTTTTGGCTCTGAATAATTCTTAATGGTTGCCCAGCTTTCGAAATTTCCGTTCGGAATTTGGGCAAGGCACACCTTGGATACAGTTAAAAAAACCAACGCGGATAAAACGAATTTTAACCTACTTTTTATATCCATCAAATTTTTCAAACCAAGTATCATTTATTTTTCCCGTTCATATTGGCAGCACCCGTCCAATTTATTATAAGCCTTGTCGGTGGCTTTTATTTTTTCGGTATCATAGCCTACGGCAGCAATTGCTTTTTGAACATTTTCAAGAGTGGTTTTGGCCGGGTCGTAGGTCACAATCATAATCTTTTTTTCTTTATCCCAATCTGCTTTTGATACCCCATCAACTTTTGATGCAGCTTTCTCAATTTTTTTTTCACACATACCACAGCTTCCCCATACTTTAAACGTATCGGTTTGGGTGGTGGTGGTGCTTTGCCCTTGTGAAGCCATGGCTGCCATAATTAAGGCAGCGCTGATAATTAACTTTTTCATTTTCTTTTATTATTTTAAAATTTTGTATTTTGAAATGTTTGTTTGATAAATTTTTTTATAAAATATTATCGCAGACTCGCGTACATATATAACTCCATACACACTTGTTTTAGTGTATAATGGAATATTAATTTTAAAAATCAAATTCTGAAAACCCGGTTTAATAAATAAATCGGATTTGAGGAAGCAATAATTGGCGGCAAATATGAAACATCGGCCTTATATTGGTCACAAAAAAGAGGAGTAAACGTATTTAAACTTATAAAAGAGGGAAGCACTAATTCATTACCGGCATTTGTAATGTTAAGAGTACTTATATACTGAACTTCCTGATTAACCTTAAATTGAAAATTAACGGATTTGTTTTCACAACAGTCCCTTTTCATTTCTTTAGTTCCACATTCACACTTATTTTGTGGTTCAAGAATGGATAAACCGACGGATGAAATTGTTCCCCCACAGTAATGCAAATTAACCGTAAACCCACAAATGACGGTGGTATAAATGAGTAAGAGAGATATGGAAAATACCTTTTTTAGCATTTTTACTAGAACAAAAGTAAGCTCAATTTTTTTGTTATCCATGACTTTTGTCATTAATTTAACAAAAAACTGAATTTTTATAGTTTGGAATTGTCCTTTTTAAAGGAAAATGAGCTTTTCCATAGGTATTCGTAAATTCGTATTTCGTAAAAATTAAATTATTCGGCATCAGGGTGAGTTCATCTATCAAGGGCTTCGCAGTATTGCCTCGGGGTCGGGGGTGAAATCTTTAAGTCGGGGTTTTTATTTGACCTAATTTAAGCAATACATGTGGTATGAAAAGTTTCTAAAAAAAAGCTAAAAAATCCAATCGCCCCCATGCCAGTACTGGCAACACCCATCATGGAATGAGATGTGTAAGCGATAAACTTTTTAGCTCTTCAGAATTACATATTATATTTGAATGCTAAAATCAGAATAAGATTATTCCAAAATAGGGTCGTTGCCCTATTCACTTTTTGATGAATTAAAAGGATTGGTGCATTTGATAAATAGGTCCTATAAGTGTTATAAGGTAGGTATCCTTTTGAATTAATAAAATAGAATTTTCTACAGGGAAAATTTAATATAAAATAGTAATCTTGCAAAAAGAACCAAATCATATTATATAAATGTATATATCTAAAATTGAACTTAAAAATATTAGATGTTTCGATGAACTTATTATTGATCTCAAAAAGGATGGAGATATAATCCTTTGGACAACAATTTTAGGTAATAATGCTGTGGGTAAATCTACAATTCTCAAATGCATTGCCATGGGTTTATGTGATGAATCGAGTGCTGCCGCATTGATGAAAGAAGCTAAAGGCGAATTTTTAAGAAAAGGAAAGCTTGATGGGTATATTAATTTGACATTAGAAGATAATAATGGAAAAAAAGTTGAAATAAAAACTCATTTATTTAAAGGTACAATAGATGAGCCTGTAAAATTAAATCAAACAATTCCTGATGGTGAAACTCCATGGAATGATTTATTCTTTTGTGGATATGGGGCAAGTATTCCCGGTGGTGGTGGAGAGGGATTTGAAAAATATAAGCCTTTGGAAGCTGTTTATACCTTATTTAATTATTCCTCTGAATTGCAAAATCCCGAAGTATTAATGCTTAGGCAAGAACCTGCGTTCAGGCATTGGTTGGATAAAAAACTTTTAAATATTCTAATGCTCGATGAATACAAAGTTATGTATAATAAAAAGGGGATGTTCTTTAAAGGTTCATGGGGCGAATTTAGACTCGACGAATTGAGTGATGGATACAAAATGATGTCACTTAAAATATATGAAATTTTTGGATGGGCGATTTTAGCTGAAATTTTTAATAAGGAAGGTGACGAAATTAAGGGTATACTATTACTAGATGAATTAGAAACCCATCTTCATCCTCAATGGCAGAGAAATATTGTGGATAGATTGAAAACACAATTTCCTAAAATGCAATTTATTGTAACTACCCATTCTCCAATAATAGCTTTAGGTACTGCTGATTTGAAAAATGCACTAATGGTAGAATTAGATTTTGTTCCATTTAATGAAACTGTTGCTAGAGATGAGGAGGTAGACGCAAAAGTTTATAGGGGATTAACTGTGGATCAAATATTAACATCCTCCCCGTTTGATCTACCTATCGCAAGAAGCGGGGAAACTGGAAATAAAATAATTCGTTTTCAAGAGCTAATGCTCAAAAAGAATTTATCTAAAGAAGAAATGGATGAATATAACAAATTAAAAAATATTATTAAAGAATTACCAGATGTCTTTGAAACTATGGAAAACCTGCGAATTCATAATGAAATAAAAGAGCTATTAGTAAAATAAGCAAATGATTCAGATTAAGAACAGACCAAATACATTGCCTACTTTTTCTGGTTTACGAGTCGAAAATTTAAGAAATAAACTGAGGGAAAAGATTGCTAAAGGAGAGACATTAACAAATCATGATATTGATGCTAAAGTTTGGAAAGCCCAAGAAGTAAGGAATGCATTAATACAAAGTCAAAATAGAAAATGCTGTTTTTGTGAAAATAAACGAGCTATTACAAGAGAGTTTGATGGAGAACATTTTAGACCAAAACTTGGAGTTAGTGAAGATTTAGAACACCTTGGTTATTGGTGGCTAACTTACGAGTGGAGTAATATATTTTATGCTTGTAAAACTTGTAATGAAGAGTATAAAAAGATGCATTTCCCTATTAGGGGCAAAAGAGCCAGGAATGAAGGTGATTCATTGGATGATGAACTTGGAGTTCTGGTTCACCCGCAAAATGAGAATCCGGAAGATTTTATAGGATTTGACTGGCAGCAGGCATACGGTAAACTTGTCAAAGCAATTGGTCTTGATCCAGATAACCGTGGTAACGAAACTATAAGAATCGTAGGGCTGAATGATTTGCAACTGATGGAAGAAAGAGCAGAATCTATTAAGCTTCTTCAAGATGCAAGTAATGCAATGAATAGATATTTAGAGACCTCCAACGTATTTAAAATTCCTTATCAAGCTGAATTGATTAGAGAATTAACTTCTTCTAATCGGAGGTTTGCCGGTTTTAACAGAGCATTTTTTCGTGCCTCAGGATTAGGACCATATGTAGCCATTGATTAAACTATGAACTACGGCAAAGAACTCATATTAGACCTGCACAATTGCAACCCTCTAACATTCACCAGAAACAGCCTTAAAAAATATTTCAAGGAACTATGTATTTTAATTGATATGCAAAGAGCAAAATTATGTTGGTGGGATGACCACGGTGTTGCAGCCGAAGAACAACAAACTCTTGCTCATACCAAAGGAACAACGGCTGTTCAATTTATATTAACAAGCAATATAACCATACATACCCTTGATATTTTAAAAAATGTGTATGTAAATATTTTTTCTTGTAAAGAATTTGATGAAATTGCAGCAGAAAAATTCACCAAAGAATGGTTCAAAGGAGACGTGGTAAATTCAAAAACAATAGTAAGAAAATAAGTATGAAGCTCATAGAAAAAGAATTTTTTATCCCCGTATTTAGTAATAGTAACCTAAGTTTGCTTGATTATATAGCTGCTAAAGTAAAAGAAGAATTATCACCTGCCGAAATTCCGGTTCGGTTCGTAATTACCGATACAAATAATGCCGGATACCTGTGTGAGCTAAGTGTATTAATGGATAGTAATATTTCCGAAAACCAGGATGAAAAATCAATATTTACATTTAAAAAAAGGGAATATGAAAATAGTGAAAAGTTCACCGCCGTCCTCTTAATACCTACCGGAATTGGCGCTGAAATTGGCGGTCATTGCGGCGATGGAAATGTTATAGCGAGATTAATAGCATCAGCGTGTGATACCCTGATAACTCATCCAAATGTTGTTAATGCTTCTGATATTAACGAAATGACCGAAAACACCCTGTATGTGGAGGGAAGTATTATTACACGGTTATTAATGGGTCAAATCGGATTGCAAAAGACCCGTTCTAACAGGATACTCATGTTAATGGATAAGCATGATGACAAACTTTTTAATGATGAAATTGTGAATGCAGTTTCCTCTGCCCGCATTTCTCTCGGTATTGATTGTGATGTGTATGAAATGGATAATATTATTAAGAGCGAATCATTGTATTCCAAATCCGGTAGAGCTATTGGCAAAATAGAAAACCTTGAAAACCTGTTTGAAATTATTGATAATTATGAAGGGAAATATGATGCTATAGGATTATCTACATTTATTAAGGTTCCTGATTTCTATCATGAAAATTATTTTACAAATGATGATTTGATAAACCCCTGGGGTGGCATTGAGGCAATGCTTACCCATAGTATTGCTCAAAGGTATAATATTCCCTGTGCCCATTCACCGATGATGGCATCACGCGAGATCATGGAATTAGAAGTAGGAATAGTTGATCCGCGAAAAGCTCCTGAATCCGCTTCCCTTACATATTTGCATTGCATTCTCAAAGGATTGCATAAAAGTCCAAAAATAACATCACCGGATAAAGGAATCAACAGTGAAGACATATCGTGTCTTATTATACCCTATGGGTGTATAGGTTTACCTACGTTATCTGCACTCGAAAACGGAATACCCGTGATTGCAGTAAAGGAAAACAAAAACCAAATGGATAACCAAATGGAGGCATTTCCTTTTAAACACAACAAATTATTTGTGGTCGAAAATTATCTCGAAGTCGTTGGGGTAATGCATCTAATCAAAAGTGGAATAAATCTCGACACTATAAAACGACCTATCTCCTTGACAACTGTTTTAAACAAAAAGGATATTGATATATCTATTAAAACATCTAAAGTGTTATCATTAGAATAGAATATTTTATATTTAGTTAATCTTCGCAACTGTTTTTTTATTTTCAACCAGCGAACTTTCATTTTTATTTTATCCAATCACACCTAAAAAAAATGAAAATGGTTTTTCTTCATGTCCTAAAGAAATACAAGCAGAAGAATTATATTTTTGCCTACTTTTAAAATCTAAAAAATCCGATCTTTAAACTCATTAAATGGCAGCAGAAAAAGAATCTTCAATTGACCAATTAACCCACATTGCAGCTATGGGCGTGAAGATACCTGTAATTTAAGGGGCTCAAT
>CAYHCM010000092.1:0-8940 GCA_964355045.1 uncultured Chitinophaga sp.
AAAATAGAAGTTATGGAAATTGTAGATTTCCTTAAAAATCCTAAAAAATATACCGATTTGGGTGGTAAAATCCCCAAAGGAGCGTTACTTATTGGCCCTCCGGGAACCGGCAAAACCCTTATGGCAAAAGCTGTGGCGGGTGAAGCCAATGTTCCGTTTTTCTCATTATCGGGTTCCGATTTTGTAGAGATGTTTGTAGGTGTTGGTGCCAGTCGTGTTCGCGATTTATTCCGTCAGGCTAAAGAAAAAGCGCCTTGTATTATTTTTATTGATGAAATAGATGCGGTAGGACGTGCCAGAGGAAAAAGTGCTATTCAGGGCGGAAACGATGAACGTGAAAATACCCTAAACCAATTGCTCACCGAAATGGATGGTTTTCAAACCGATTCAGGAGTTATCATTTTAGCAGCTACAAACAGGCCTGATATTTTAGACTCTGCCTTATTAAGACCCGGAAGATTTGACCGTCAAATATCTATTGACAAACCGGATTTGGTGGGTCGTGAAGAAATTTTTAAAGTTCATTTAACCGGTTTAAAACTTGGAACCGATATTGACCCTAAAAAATTATCGGCTCAAACACCAGGATTTGCAGGAGCTGAAATAGCAAACGTATGTAATGAAGCAGCATTGATAGCCGCCCGAAATAATAAAACGGAAATTAATATGCCCGATTTTCAGGATGCCATTGACCGTGTAATTGGTGGATTGGAAAAGAAAAATAAAATTATTTCACCGGAGGAAAAGAAAATTGTGGCCTATCACGAAGCTGGTCATGCCATAGCAGGATGGTTTTTAGAATTTGCCGATCCTTTAGTAAAAGTATCTATTGTACCCCGCGGTGTAGCCGCTTTGGGCTATGCCCAATATTTACCCAAAGAGCAATATTTATATCGTTCCGAACAATTAATTGATATGATGTGTATGACTTTGGGAGGCCGTGTAGCTGAAGATGTTTTCTTTGGTAAAGTGTCAACCGGAGCACAAAACGATTTGGAAAAAATAACTAAAATGGCCTACGCTATGGTAACTATTTACGGTATGAACGACCGAATTGGTCATGTTTCGTTCCGTGATGATATGGGCGAATATGGATTGATGGGCAAACCTTATTCTGAATCCACATCTCAAATAATTGATGAGGAGGTGCGAAAAATAATAGAAGAAGCTTACGAAAGAACCAAAGTCCTGATTATTGAACATCGCGATCATCTTGAAAAATTAGCCCAAGCCTTGTTAGATAAAGAACTTTTGTTTCAGCAGGATCTTGAGGGATTAATTGGTAAACGCCCGTTTGATACAAAAACCACTTATCAGGAATATATGGATAAACCTGATGTGGTAAAAAAGGAAAGACCTGCCGGTAAAGAATCTCTAGAAGCAGAAATACCTGTGGAAATTGAAACCCCTGTAGAAACTCCGGTATCCTGATTTAATCGAATTAAAACGATTTTATAACTATAAAAATCCATACCCAAACAATAATTTCTCAAAAATTTGCTTTAGTTTAAATAGTATGACGTTAAAAAAAATATTATTAGTGCTTGTTCCTGTTTCACTGATCGGAACAGGTTTTTACATGAAAAATCTTGAATCAGGCAAAAGTTTTTTGTTGCCTGCCATATTAGAAAATTTAAAAAATTACCATTACAATCCTCCTGCTATTGATGATGATTTTTCGAAAAAAGCCTTTGATGAATTTTTAGGTGTATTGGATGCCGGCAAACGATTTTTTACGGAAGAAGATATCAAACAACTTGCCGGTTATAAAAGCAAAATTGACGATCTTTCAATGGCAGGAAGTTACGAATTTTTTGATAAAACCATGGCCATTTATGAAAGCCGCATCAATCAAAATCAGGTTTGGTATAAGGAAATATTATCACAACCGATGGAATTTACATCCAACGAAACTTTTATAATTGATGATAAACAACCCTATGCCAAAAACGATGCAGAACTGAAAGAAAGAATCAGAAAATCGTTGAAATATAGTGTCATGACCCGATTGGCAACCAGCATTGAAACTCAGGAAGAAGCTCAGAGTCGAAAAGATTCAGTTATTAAAATAAAGCCAATGGATACTTTGGAAGCCCAGGCACGCCGCGGGGTTTTAAAATCGCAGGAAGATTTTGTAACCCGATGGAGAAAAGTAAAACAGGAAGAAAAATTAAGTTATTATATCAATTCCATTACCTCATTATTCGATCCTCATACCAATTATTTCCCCCCTGCAGATAAGGCTAATTTTGATATTAATATGTCGGGGCGGTTAGAAGGAATTGGTGCCCAATTGCAGGAAAAAGACGGCTATATAAAAGTAACACGTATAGTGCCGGGTAGCCCATCGGCCCTGCAGGGCGAACTAAAAGAAGGAGATGTGATTTTAAAAGTAGCCCAGGGAGCCAGTGAGCCTGTGGATGTTGTAAACATGCCAATTGATGATGCCATAAAAATGATTCGCGGTTCAAAAGGTACGGAAGTAAGATTGACCATAAAAAAACCGGATGGCTCCATTATAGTTATAAAAATTATTCGGGATGTGGTGATTTTGGAAGAAACCTTTGCAAAATCTGTCGTAATTGAAGATAAGGACCACAAAAAAACCGGCTATTTATATCTTCCAACATTTTATACCGATATGAATGGAAATGGCGGACGGACGAGTTGGGATGATGTTAAAAATGAAATTAAAAAACTTAAGAAAGCTGGTGTTGGCCGTATAGTTTTTGATTTGCGAAATAATGGGGGAGGTTCGTTGCAGGATGTGGTAACCATGTCGGGATTATTTATTGAAAAAGGCCCCATTGTTCAGGTAAAATCAAGAGGTGCCGAACCTGAATTTTTGGAAGATTATGACCGTTCTGTTGAATGGGATGGCCCGCTGGTATTGATGGTTAATCAATATAGCGCATCGGCAAGTGAAATAATAGCCGCAGCCATGCAGGATTATAAACGTGCTGTGATTATTGGCAGCAATCACACCTTTGGCAAAGGAACGGTTCAGCGTTTTGTTGACCTCAACGAAACTATCCGTAGCAAGGAAGCTTCTGAATTTGGTTCGCTTAAAATTACGATTCAAAAATTTTATAGGATTAATGGAGGGGCTACCCAACTCAAAGGTGTTTCGTCGGATATTGAATTACCCGATAATTTCACCTATTTGGAATCAGGCGAAGGAGAACAGGATTTTCCGATGCCTTGGGATAAAATAAAGCCTGCTACCTATAATACATATGATAAATATTATACAAACTTAGCGAAGGTAAAAGCAAACTCAGCAAAAAGAACAAAGGCCAGTGCGGTATTTAATTTGATAGATGAAAATGCAAAACGCATTAAAGCTGAGGATACTAAAAAGGAGGTAAGTTTAAATCTTGTGACCTATATAGCCGAGAATAAACTTAGAAAAGAACAAGCTAAAAAACTGGAAGACTTAAACAAGGAAAACTCTGAACTTATTATTACCACTCTTGACGAGGATAAAAATGATATGGAAAGCGATAAAGGCAAAAGCGACCGGGCAAAAGACTGGTACAAAAATTTAAAAAAAGACCCATATATATTTGAGGCGTTGCAGGTGGCTGAAGAGCTTTAGTATTTACGATTTTAGATTTACGATTTTAGATTTTTAAAGAAACTGCAGGATTAGGTGGTTTTTTTTTAGAATAATTTTTACAAATTTTTAAACCTTTTATTGTGAAATGAACAAACAAACCAGAATTTCAAAAATTCTTCATTGGATTGTTTTACTCAGTTTTTTTCTACCATTTTTTTATACGGGATGTCAACCGGAATCGAAAGAGGAAAAGGAACAAGCAAAACTTGATTCAATTGAGATGGCAAATAATCCAATAGATTCATTAGCACCAGAGAACTCAGAAAATGATACATTATCCTCTACCAAATCAGATAGTACTAATTCTGAAAAAGAAAAGAAAGACGAATTACTTTCTATAAAAATAGCTCATAAATTCCCATATCTCAAACCTCTTTTAATACCAGAAAAAGATACGTATTCTGGAATTGCTGTCGCATTAGACTCTTTTTTTTATCTTTTCTTTTTCGGTGTGTTTAATTCATTTTTCCTATTAATAATTAGTTTAACAGCAAAATTTATTCAAAAGGAAGCGAGAAAATTAATTGTATTTCTCGAGATATTATCCATTATATTTTTGAGCATTTCGCATCCCTATTCCTTCGATTCTAAAACACTTTGGGGTTTTTGGGTTTGTCTGGGATTGATAATTTTGCTGACTGTTTATGATTTTTATTTAATAAAATTGAATACACGGTTTAGAAGGTAATAAAAATGAAATAAATCAATTCAGACTTTAATGAAACAAATCCTGCTTCCAAAAATTCTTATAATTTAGTCAACCTAAAAATATTTTGGTAAATCCCTGCTACCATGTAATACACGAACAATACGGATTCGGTCGGTCATAATTCTATAAAAGATTATGTGCTTCACATGTAAAATTTCATAAAGCCCCTCTCTGATTTCAGTTCTTTCTTTGCCCATTTCCGGATGTGTAGGGAGTGTTTCTAGTAATTCTACCATAGAACCTAAATATAATACTGCCTGATGAAAACCAAATTCTTTAACCGTGTATTCAAAAATTTCATCCAAATCAAAATCCGCTTCCTGGGATAATTCATAAAATTTAATTTTGCCGGACATTCTATTTATTACGGGATTCTATTTTATCCTTCAAAATATCTCTGCCATTGCGAGAACTGGTTTCACCATCCCAGCCTTTTGAAATTTCGAGGCGCAATTCTTCAATAATTTTGTGTCGGTAAACTTCATGAAGTCGCAATGCATCCCTCACTAACTCGCTGGCATTTTGAAAATCACCACTCTTGATTTGTGCAGCGATATAATTTTCCTGTTTTTCAGTGAAACTTATGTTCATTTTTTTATGTTTTGATGAGCAAACATAAAATATTTATCCATATTTAGCAAATATGGATATTATTAGAGATGTATTTTTTACAAATTTATCCTAATGAAACAAATCCTTCATCCTGCCAAAAAATCCTTTTTCTTTATTTTCGGCGGTTGGGATAAAATTTTCGGCTGTTTCTAATTTTCGAAGCGTTTCTTTTTCTTCGATGTTAAGTTTTTTTGGGGTAAATATATTTACCTGAACCAATTGGTCGCCCCGGCCATACCCATTAATATCAGGAACCCCTTTATTTCGTAATCTCAGCATTTTTCCACCCTGAGTACCCGGGTCTATTTTTACTTTTACTTTGGTATCAATAGTTGGTATTTCCACATCTCCACCCAAAGCGGCAGTAGGGAAACTGATAAAAAGATCATAGAGTAAATTGTTGCCTTCGCGCCTGAAATCCGCATGTTGAATTTCTTCAATCAACACCAGTAAATCTCCGCAACCTCCACCCATTGGCGAATCGTTTCCATTACCACTTAATGAAAGCTGCATGCCATTTTGCACACCGGCAGGAATTTTTATTGAGGTTGTAACCTCTTCGTCCATCAAACCGTGACTATCAGAACCGGGTGGACGATTTTCAAGCCTTCTGCCCAAACCATTGCAACTATGACAAGTACTTGATGTTTGCATCTGACCCAAAAATGTATTGGTCATTCTTGTAATCGAACCACTTCCTTTACAGGTTCCACAAGTAGTAAATTTGGCTCCTGGTGCAGCTATTTTTTTGGTATATTTTACTTTTTTCTCAATTCCGTTGCAAATTTCTTCGAGAGTAAGTTTTAATTTTATTCTGATATTGGAGCCTGAAGGTGCTCGTCCTCCGCCTCTTTGACCTCTTCCACCAAAAAAACTTTCAAAGGGATTTCCATCACTAAAAATATCACCAAACTGGCTGAATATGTCGTCCATATTCATTCCTCCTCCGCTAAATCCTCCCTGACCACCGGCACCTCTAACGCCATCGTGGCCAAACCGGTCATAAGCACCGCGTTTTTCGGCGTTGCTCAAAACTTCATAAGCCTGGGCGGCTTCTTTAAAATGTTCTTCGGCTGCTTTATCTCCGGGATTTTTATCAGGATGATATTTTATCGCCATTTTACGGTAGGCTTTTTTTAGCTCATCCTCAGTGGCTGTGCGGCTTACGCCAAGTATTTCATAGTAATCGCGTTTGGCTGCCATTTGATTATTCTCCTACAATTACCTTGGCAAACCGAATAACTTTATCTTGCAATTTATAGCCTTTTTCTACTTCATCCACCACCTTGCCTTTTAAGTTTTTTGAAGGTGCAGGAATCTTTGTAATAGCTTCATGTAAATCAGCATCAAATGTTTCACCAATAGTTTTATATGATTTTAAACCTTGTTGTTCAAGCGTACTGATTAATTTAGATGAAACTAATTTTAAGCCTTCAGAAACGGAGGCAACTTCGGTGGCAGTTTCAAAAGATTTTTCGGCACGGTCTAAATCATCCAATACAGGCAAAAGAGATTTTAAAACTTCCTGCCCGGCCATTTTAAAAAGATCAATGCGTTCTTTCATGGTGCGACGTTTGTAGTTTTCAAAATCACTGTATAACCGTAAATATTTATCCTTTAATTCTTCTATTTCTTTTTTTAAAACATCCGTTTCATCTGTTTCAATTTGTTCATCGCTGCCGTTCTCTGCTTCTATTTCAATAGCATTATTTTCAGGTTCTTCATTTAAAAAATCCTGTTTATCCTGAATATCGGTAAAATCGTGTTCACTATCGTGTTTTTTTTTGGGCTGCATCCTCTTTTTTATAATTTAATAAATATAATCAAAACCTTTGCCAATGAATTTTGGGTGACAATTTGACTTAAAAAAAAATGATGTAAGTAACCTCAAAAAATTAATTTTAAGATTTAGAGGTGACCGCAATCGAAGGTTTTATTTCACTAATAATTTTTGTAATTCAACATCAAGAGCTGCACCGGCCAGCTCTGACGAAATAATTTTACCTGAAGGGTCAATAAGAAAACTTGTGGGCAAAGCTGAAACACCATAAGCAGTAGCTCCGGGGCAATCCCATTTTTTTAAAGCCGACACATGATTAGGCCAGACTAATTTATCATTTTTAATAGCTTTTTTCCAAACTTCCCCATCGGTGTCTAAAGAAACCGAGTATATGGTAAATCCTTGTGAGCCATTAAATTTCATATCCTTATATTTATTATAAGCCCTTACAATATTCTGATTTTCTTTGCGACAAGCACCGCACCACGATGCCCAAAAGTCAACTAAAACATATTTACCCCGAAAAGATTCAAGAGAAATAATTTGTCCGTCAGGTGAGTTAAGATTTATGTTGGGCGCCATTTCACCGGGTTTTAATTTAGTATTAACTGATGAAGCATATATAAAAGCACCGAGCATTAAAAGTGCTAAAACGGGGATAAGAATTAAGATATATTTCTTCATGTTTTTAATGTCACAAATTTAAGGCCATTTTTTAAAAATGGTAAGTTTCAAAAATTTCAATTTCGAAATTCCAAAATTCAAGCAGCTTCTACCGCAGGTCTTGGAATTTAATTTTTTGGATTTTGGAATTTGGAATTTGAGGCCTTGGGTTTTGGATTTTGGAATTTTCCCTATATTCTTTCAATATCCGCTCCCAAAGCATTCAAACGTTTTTCAATATGCTGATAGCCGCGGTCAATTTGTTCAATGTTATGAATTACACTGCTTCCTTGAGCCGATAAGGCAGCAATTAGCAAGGATACTCCGGCTCGTATATCAGGCGAAGTCATTTGTATTCCACGAAGAGGCATTCTTCGGTCGAGTCCCATAACAGTTGCTCTATGCGGGTCGCAAAGAATTATTTGGGCTCCCATATCAATTAAATTATCAACAAAAAACAAACGGCTTTCAAACATTTTTTGATGAATAAGCACATTGCCTTTGGCCTGAGTGGCCATTACCAAAATTACACTTAACAAATCAGGCGTTAATCCGGGCCAGGGAGCATCAGCAATGGTGAGCATACTTCCATCAATAAACGATTCTATTTCATAATGCCTTTGAGATGGAATAAAAATATCATCGTCTTTAATAATAAAACTCATACCAAGTTTTTCAAAGGTAATTGGCAATAATCCCAAATGTTTAATACCTGCCCCTTTTATGGTTATTTCTGATTCGGTAAGAGCGGCTAAGGCCATAAAACTTCCTACTTCTATCATATCAGGCAATAAGGTATGGGTACAACCATTTAATGATTCAACCCCTTCTACGGTTAATAAATTGGAACCAATACCCGAAATTTTGGCCCCCATTGATATAAGCATGCGGCACAATTGCTGAACATACGGTTCGCAGGCTGCATTATATATAGTGGTTGTTCCTTTGGCCATTGTAGCGGCCATTACAATATTGGCAGTGCCTGTAACCGAAGCCTCTTCCAGCAACATGTAATTGCCAATGAGTCGGCCTGCTTTAACTTTATAAAAATTTTCGTCTTTTAAAAATTCAAACTTTGCCCCCAACTTTTCGAATCCTAAAAAATGGGTATCTAATCTGCGTCTTCCTATTTTATCACCACCGGGACTCGGAATATAACCTTTGCCAAAGCGCGTTAATAAAGGCCCGATAATCATAATTGAACCGCGAAGTGCTCCTCCTTTTTTCCTGAATTCCTTGCTGTTTAAAAAATTCAAATCCAGTTCATCCGCTTTAAATGACCAGGTGCCATCCGGTTTAAGCTTTTTAACTTTTACCCCTAAATCCTGAAGTAATTCGATGAGTTTATTTACATCCCTAATATCCGGAATATTATTGATAACTACTTCGTTGGCTGTAAGCAAAACTGCTGAAAGTACTTGCAAAGCCTCATTTTTAGCGCCTTGGGGAATAAGTTCCCCTTTTAGTTTATTGCCTCCATTTATTTTAAAAGAACCCATGAAATTTACGATTTACGATTTTAGATTTTGTCCGCCTCAGGCGAGATGAAATTAGAAA
>CAYHCM010000092.1:9040-15718 GCA_964355045.1 uncultured Chitinophaga sp.
TTATTCCTGAATTTATTATTTCGGTTGTTATTATTATTATTTTTAAAAGGTCCTTTGTGTCTTTTTATATCTTTCTCAACATGAATATTTAAATCTTCCGAATTAAGATGAAGCCTGTCCTTAGAAAGAATTTTTAAATGGTCGGTAATAACATCCGGTGTTAAATTTTCGTTATTCCAGTTACGTGATGAATTGGTCATAAACGAAGCTATCATATTAATAAAGCTTTGTTTTACCTGATTATCTTCAACCCTGGTAGCCCTGTCAACCATATATTGAAGATTTCGACCATAAAATCTGAATTTAATCCTCACATTATTATAAGGAATATGTTCGGGTTTTTGGTGTATCAGTTCAGGTATTGGTTTTGGATACGGACCGTCAATATCGAGCTTAAAGCCTGACATGATATGCAAATGATCCCAGAGTTTTTGCTGATAATTATCAAGATCTTTAATGGATGGGTTCAAATTTATCATCACATTCATTAAACTCATTGATAGTTTTGAGCGCAATTCCCTGTCGGGAACTTCGGTAACCTTATCAACCATTTTTTGCATCCCTCGTCCATATTCGCTTAATAGCAATTCCGGTCGCTGCGTATTATATTCCATCTGATTTTGCACGGGTTCAAAGATAACAAAAAATGTATTCCATTTTTTTGAAAAATTTCTAATTGAAATTCAGGTTCTTACGTTTTTAAAAAATTAAAATATTCATTTTATTGTCATGGTATTAAATTATTGTTACTTTTGAGAACCTAATTAACGCTTATTTATGAAAAAAATTTACAATCTCGTATTGGGATTTTTGCTCATCGGATGGATGGCAAACCCAGCAATGGCGCAGAACCGGACTATTACCGGAAAAGTAACTTCTGCAAATGACAAAGAACCCTTAATTGGCGCAACAGTATCGGTTAAAGGTACCACAGTAGGTACCTCAACGGATGCGGGTGGCAATTATTCTATCAGCGTACCTGCTGAAAACACCGTAT
Organism: uncultured Chitinophaga sp.; assembly: GCA_964355045.1. Taxonomy (GTDB): domain Bacteria; phylum Bacteroidota; class Bacteroidia; order NS11-12g; family UBA9320; genus JABWCE01. The sequence goes on from CAYHCM010000092.1 coordinate 10,038, forward strand.
TAGTATTTACTTACGTGGGAATGAAAAGAACCGAAGTAGCAATCGGCAGCAACACCAGTATTGATTTGGCAATGCAAGATGATGGCACAGGGCTTGATGAAGTAGTTATTACAGCCATCGGGCTCGAAAAAGCTACCAAATCTCTCGGGTATTCCAGTCAAAATGTATCCGGAAAAGAGGTCGCGGCTTCTGGGGAGCAAAACATTATTCAAGGCTTGTCGAGCAAGGCAGCCGGTGTATTTGTACAAGGAACTAGCGGTACTCCCGGAGCTTCCAGTAAAATACTGCTGCGCGGTAATGCAAGCTTTGAAGGAAACAATCAACCCTTAATAGTAATTGATGGTTTGCCTATTGATAATGGCACATCGAATACTGTGGCTGGTGACTATCCTTTTAATCAAAATCTTTCAGGAGTTAACAATTCCAACAGAGGAATTGACATAAATCCTGATGATATTGAATCTATCAATATTTTAAAAGGCCCTGCTGCCGCGGCATTGTATGGTGCTCAGGCCGCCAGTGGTGCCATTATTATTACCACCAAAAAAGCCAGAGTAAGAGGAAAAGGTAAAGGTTTTGGTGTGGTATATTCAACAAGTCTTGAAATACAGAACGTAAATAAACTGCCGGAATTACAGACTAAATATGGTCAAGGTAATGGAGGGGGAACTTTAGTAGCCGGAGTGCCAAGAGAAGCAGGTACATTTAATGCCGGTACTCCAAACAGTTGGGGACGTAAACTCAATTCTGATTCAGCTTATGATAACATGAAAGAATTTTTCAGAACCGGTCATGTTTATAATAATAGTATTGTATTAAATGCCTTTAATGAAAAATCATCATTACGACTTTCAATGGCTAATTTAAAACAAGACGGAATTATTCCAAATTCTGATTTCAAAAGAAATACCATTACAATAAACGCCGATCACAAAATCAGTGATAAATTTACATTTGGAACAACATTAAGCTATATTAATTCGGGTGGAACAATGGTTCAAAACGGCAGTAACCTGGCCGGTGTGATGCTTGGATTAACGAGAACTCCTGCTGATTACAGGCTTGATAATCCAAACAGCGGTGGTCCGGATGGTTGGACGAATGCTGATGGAACCCAAAGACAATGGTTTTTTCTATATGACAATCCTCAATGGAGTGTGAGAAATAACCCATATACGACTGATTTAAACAGAATGTATGGCAATGTTAATTTCAGGGCAGCTCCATTTAGTTTTATGGATTTAACCTATCGTTTAGGCACAGATGTATATACTGATAAACGTGTTTCAATTTTTTCAATTGGTTCTAACCAACCTGATAATGCTCCCGGAGGAGAAATTAACCAAAATGTACAAACGTTCCGATATGTTTATCAGGATGTGATTGCTACTTTCAAAAGAAGCCTTACCAAAGATTTAGATGCCAGTTTGGCTATTGGTAGCAATATTCAATATGAAAAATCAGAAGACCAATATTTAAGAGGTCGGGATTTAACTATTCCAGATTACTATAATTTATCAAACGCTTCTAACTTATATGCTAATGCATCTTATGCCGTATTGAAAAAAACAGGTGTTTTTGGAGATTTAAATATGAATTATAAAGAGTATTTGTTTTTAAATGCAACAGCTCGTCAGGACAGATGGTCGTCTTTTAATAAAAAGATTCTTTATCCATCCGTTTCCCTTGCCTTTGTATTTAGTGATTTTATAAAAACGGAATGGTTGTCTTTCGGAAAAGTACGTGTAGCCTACGCTCAAGCTGGTAAAGGTCCTTCTCCTTACCGAACCCAAAATTATTATGCCAAACCTAATTTTACTGATGGGTTTACATCCGGTTTAGGTTTTCCATATATTGGACAAAATGGCTTTGGAATTAGCAATACATTAAATGATCCTAATATTAAACCTGAAACTACTTCATCTACTGAATTTGGTTTAGATTTAAGATTTTTCGATTCACGTTTACGATTTGATGTATCCTTTTATAACCAACAATCCAAAAATATTATTTTATCATTACCTATCGCCTCGTCTTCAGGATTCAGAACATTATATACCAATTCAGGAGAAATGGAAAATCGAGGAATTGAAATTATAGCTACAGGTACAGCATATAAAACCAAAGATTTCAGTTGGAATATTGGTTTAAACTTTAGCCGAAATAGAAACAAGGTATTAAAATTAGGTAACGGTGTGGATGAATTAGCTCCCGAAGCCGCTTTTAATTCAAATCAGGCTTATGCCATAGTAGGTCAGCCTTTCGGTGTAATTTACGGAACAAAATGGTTGCGTAATGATAATGGTGATTTGCTTATTAAAGCCAACGGACTTCCAGCTTTAGATCCAAAAAAAGGTAATCTTGGAAATCCTTATCCTGATTGGATGATGGGTATCAGAAATAGTTTTAGCTACAAAGGTATCAACCTAACAGGATTATTAGACATCCGTCAAGGTGGTGTAATCTGGAATGGTACTTATGCCAGACTAAATCGCTTAGGAAGAACAGAAGAATCAGCCGACAGAAATCGTACTTACGTTATTGACGGTGTAAATCAATCTGATGGAAAGCCCAACACAACGGCAGTTTCATCCGTAGCATATTGGCAAACCTTTCAGGGAGATGGCGGATCATATGCCTCTGAAAATGCCATGCAGGACGCATCCTGGGTTAGACTAAGAGAATTGGGATTATCGTATAACCTGAAAGTTAAATCCATTGATAAATATATCAAATCTTTTGATTTGGGTATTGTGGCCAAAAACTTATGGCTAAGTACCAAGTACAAAGGAGTTGATCCCGAAACCAGTTTAACAGGTGCCGGTTCAAACATAGGAGGCTTTGATTATTTCAATAATCCCGGAATCAAATCATGGATATTTAGTTTAAAAGCAAACTTTTAATTATAGGAGGAACTTAAAATGAAAAAGATATTAATATTAATAACATTATCAGTACTTATAATTACACAAGGCTGTAAAAAATATACTGAAGGAGATAAAATATCTCCTAATTCGCCAGCAACAGTAACTGCTGCTTTACTACTCTCTAACTGTGAATTAGCATTATTTGCAGCTTATGGAGGCAATTTAGCCCGAACTTCTTCTATGCTTACTCAGCAAAGTTCCGGAAATACTGATCAAGCCTTTATTTATGAAAAATACGGAATGGTAGAAGGCGATTATGATAACGAGTGGTCAACATTATATGCCAGTGGTCTTATCAACACCAAAAAACTAATTGAAAAAGCAGGTTCCGCCAATCCACATTATCAGGGAATCGCAAAAGTTTTACAGGCTATGATGATAGGTGCAGCCACCGATTTATGGGGCGATATTCCTTACAGCAAAGCATTAAATGGTGAGGATGGAAGTGAGGAATCACGCAAGCCAAGTTATGACAAACAGCAGGACGTACTTGCCGCAATACAGGCTGTACTTACCAGTGCCATTGCCGATTTGAGTAAACCTGCAACCGCTAATGTATTATCTCCCTCTTCGGATGACTATATATTTGGTGGAGATGCAAAATTATGGATCAGAACTGCCTGGATGTTAAAAGCCCGCTATGAAATGCGCTTGAGCAAAAGAAGCCCCGGAACAGCTCCGCAAAAAACGATGGATGCTTTAACTGCCGCATATGCAGCAGGATTAGCAAGTAGTGCTGACGATTGCAATTTAATTTTTGGAACCAATGCTAATGAGTATAATCAATGGTATGCATTCTGCAAAGTTGAAAGAAAAGGATATATCAGAATGGGCGCAAAATTGGTAAATATGATGAATGCTATCAATGACCCAAGACTTCCTTTTTATTGCGAATTATCAGACACCACTGCTTACTTAGGAACTCCAGCAGGTGAAGCCGAATCTATTAAATATGCTAATAAAGTTTCAACCATTGGCGATTACTATGCATCACCCGATGCACCGTTGCCTTTAATTACGTATGTGGAAGCTAAATTTTTAGAAGCTGAAGCAAAATTAGGAACAGATAAAGCCGGTTCAGCAGCCGCATTTAATGCCGCTGTAATCGGACATATCACAAAGGTAACAGGGGCTGCCCCATCAGCAGGCTATATTTTGGCTAATGCAACCGAAATAGCCACAACTATTACTTTAGAAAAAATTATCAATCAAAAGTATATCGCCATGTTTACTCAAATTGAAGTTTACAATGATTGGCGTCGAACAGGTTTTCCAACCATTACAAAAGCTAAAGATGCCAATATTGGTGATATCCCAAGAAGATTACCAAACATTTTGGAAGAAAGACAATATAACGGTAATGCTACTATTGTTGCTAATATGCTTACCCCCGTATGGTGGGATGGTAACTAAATTTGACTAATTAACCCTTAAAATAAAAAAGTTCCTGTGATATTTTCGCGGGGACTTTTTTATTTTAATAAAATTTTAATATCACTTTCACTAATTTAGCATTTTTAAAAAAATTATGAAAAAAATTCTATTCGCCTCAATCTGTTGCTTTGTTTTATTTAGTATCACTTCATGTAAAAATAATAAAGCCTTGCAAAAAGATGTTCAAACCTATTTGGATGCCTACAATTTAAAATTCCAACAATTACTTATTGCTAACAACGAAGCCCAGTGGAAACTTAATACCATGATAATTGAGGGAGATTCCGTAACACCCAAGTTGGCCACTGAAGCCGCGGAGGCATTTGCCAAATTTACAGGGAGCAAAGAAAATATTGAAAAGGCTAAAACCTGGTTGAAATCGAAAGATAAACTTATTCCGCTTCAAGTAAAACAATTGGAAGCCATCCTGTTTATGGCAGGCAGCAATCCTGAAATTGCAGGTGATATTGTAAAACAACGGATAAAAGCGGAAACCGACCAAATTGGGCTGTTATACGGGTTTAAATTTATGCTCAATGGCAAGGAAGTTACAACCAATAATATTGATGAAATATTAAGAGTTTCCACTGTTTTGGATGATCGTTTGGCAGCATGGACTACTTGTAAAGAAGTGGGAAAAACCTTGAAAATAGGATTGGAAAATTTAAGAAATCTTCGTAACAAATCGGTTCAGGCTTTGGATTATAAAGATTTTTTTGCCTATCAGGCTGCTGAATATGGCATGAGCAGTGATGAAGTCATGCAATCGTGCAACCAAATGATAAATGATGTGTGGCCGCTTTACCGTGAATTGCATACTTGGGCCCGATATGAGCTGGCTGCAAAATACCATCAACCCGTTCCTGATTATTTACCGGCTCATTGGCTGCCAAACCGCTGGGGACAGGACTGGACAGCTATGGTAAATGTAGAAGGAATTAATCTGGATGAAACCTTAAAATCAAAATCGGCTCAATGGATTGTAGAACAGGGAGAAGCATTTTATAAAAGCCTTGGATTTGATGCGTTGCCAAAATCATTCTACGAAAAATCGAGTTTATATCCTTTGCCGGCTGATGCGGCATATAAAAAAAATAATCATGCCAGCGCCTGGCATTTGGACAACGATAAAGACCTGCGAAGCTTGATGAGTGTAGAGCCAAACACTGAATGGTGGGGAACCGTGCTGCACGAATTGGGTCATATTTATTATTTTAAAACCTACTCTAATCCCGATGTGCCAATAATATTAAGAGGCGGAGCCAACCGTGCTTATCATGAAGCCATGGGAAGCTTGATAGGATTGGCCGCTTTGCAAAA
>CAYHCM010000093.1:0-7484 GCA_964355045.1 uncultured Chitinophaga sp.
GAAGAAATTGGAGGCAGTGATTCTCATATCGAAGTTATTACCACCGCATCATCTATTCCTGAGGAAGTAGGTGAAAATTATAAAAAAGCCTTTGGCAAAATAGGATGCAATAATATTGGGATCATCCATATAAAATACCGGGAAGATGCGGATAAGCCGGAATATCTGGAACGGATTAAGAGCTGTGCCGGGGTAATGTTTTCAGGAGGAAACCAACTGCGGCTTACCACCATATTAGGAGGAACCGAATTGATGAGCATTATTCATCATAGATATGAAACCGAAAATTTTGTTGTAGCCGGAACCAGTGCAGGAGCTATGGCTATGAGCAATACCATGATATATCACGGAAATGGAACCACGGCTCATTTAAAAGGGGAAGTTAAAATTACAACCGGTTTGGCATTTCTCCAAAATGTGATTATTGATTCTCACTTTGAAAAACGGGGCCGTTTTGGGCGATTGGCTCAGGCTGTTGGCTGCAATCCATCGTGTATTGGTATTGGCCTGGGCGAAGATACAGGCTTAATAATTTCAGAAGGAAATCATTTTGAAGCCATAGGAAGCGGTTGTGTTGTACTTGTAGACGGGCATAAAATACGCCATTCCAATATTGCCGATATTCCTGAAGGAAGCCCCATATCTTTAGAAAATATTATTGTTCATGTAATGGTGGATGGCGATAGTTACGACCTGAAAGAACGAATTTTTCATGGTAATTTTATTTCGCTGATGGAGGAAAATTAAGCATTGCGTTAATATATACTTTTCAATTCTAATATTTAAAAAACTTCTTTTTGACTATAAATCTATTTGAGTATTTTCACTAAATTTTTACTTATAATTTAAGCCTTTTCTGGCATAAAGCGAAATATATTTGGGTAGTCTTGCGTTTATCTGTGACTTCTCTAAACAAAGTATCAGTAATGCAAAAAAACGATGAGACAAACGATCATTTATATTTTCTTAATCTTTCTTCTTGGTTGTAACAATCAGGAAGAGGAAAAACATTCAGCGATAGGAAATAAAGCTGATTCAACTAAAAAAAAGGAATATCGGCAAACATTAGTTCAACCAGACAGCATACTAATCTCTCCGAAAAAAGACATTGTTGACTTTACAAAAACAGTACAAGTTAAGGTCAAAATGAACGAAATAGAATTTCTTGACTCAGTTTTTTTCAAGCAAATTGACTCTTTGATTAAATTTGAAAAGAAATGTATGAATTCAACACTAAAAGGACTGCATTGGGTTTTTAATGATATTGGAGAAAAAACTTATGAATTGACAGCTTCGAGTGATTTTGCCGGAACTTATCATGGATATGTTGTCATTGACAACTCTATCGTTTTTTTAGGGCCAAAAGAGTTAAGGCTTTATAGAAAAACAGAAAGAAACAGAATGTTTATATTTGCTAATAAGAAATTTCCATTCCCTGAAGATTACTCAGTTTGGTTATTTAAGTTTGATGGTGAAAGAATAAAATTAGTTAAATCATATACCTTTCCATGCGACTAAGAGAAAGCAGCATAATTTCTGCCATTACCACCTACGAAAAAGTGACGGTTCAACCGTTAAATCAAGCATCGTTCTTTGTAATGACTGATGTAAAAACTTTCAGTAAATAACGAAAAAGTAATAAAAAAATTAATTCAATGAGAACAATGATACCTTTGCTCATCACAACTTTTTTACAATCATGTTTTTGGGATACTTCTACACCGAATATCAAGACCGGACAATTAATAGAGATTATACAATTAAACAAAAGTGTGAAAGAAGCTATTGAAAAATATGGCGAGCAGACAGATTTTACTCAAGGGATTGTATGTGGAACTGATACTGCTTGGCATACAAACCGTTTCTATTTCTCCAACGGGATTGTTATTATTTCAACCACAATTGAAGGTAGCGAACCTGATAATAATCTCACCAAATCAAAAATAGAAGAAATCGGTATTTTATATCCGGCTAATGCCACAACCGATAAGGGAATAAATCTAAAGAATGATAGTTTATCCAAAATTATTAAGACATACGGAAAACCGGCAAAGAAAGAAACCAATAAAAACAGTATTATCCTTCATTATTTTTCTCAGGGTATTTCCTTCGACTGCGATAGAAATGTTGAATCAATAAAGAGAATTGCGATTTATAAAAAAGGTGGATACCCTGATTTTTACTATTGGGCAAAATAGATATAAAATGGCTTTTAAGAACAAAACAATCCGCAATCCAAAAACGGGGCAAGACATTAAATTTATCCTAACCGCTAAGGATACTGACGGTAAACTTTTGGAAATGGAGACAACGTACAACTCACATTCAAAAGAACCTGCGGCACATTATCATCCATACCAGGTGGAGGACTTTACAGTTTTATCTGGGCAACTGACAGTGCGAATAGACGGACAATTAAAGGTATTAAAGCAAGGCGAAACTTTACACATACCCATAAACAAAGTTCATTCAATGTGGAATGATACAGACGGCATGACGATAGTAAACTGGAAAGTTCAGCCGGCGATGAACACCGAAAATTTATTAGAAACAGCCATGGGGCTTGCCGTTGACGGCAAAATAAATGAAAAAGGAATGCCCAGCATTTTGCAAATTACCCTTATGGCCAATAAATATTCAGATGTGTTCCGACTTCAAAAACCGCCTTTTGCAGTTCAAAAAATTCTTTTCCTAATCCTGACCCCATTTTCATATTTGTTTGGTTACAAACAGACATACAAAAAATATATTGACTAAGAAACTGAACCGTTAAAATTAAAATTATGAATCATCCCGGAATTAAATTTTCCTTAACACTATAAACCATAATACTTTGAAATTTCTAAATAAAATTTTATCAAAACTATTTTTTAAAAGTCAGCTAAATCCGAAATTAACCAATACTGGCTCTGAAAAAACATGGGATGAAAAACAGAATGAAAACGGTGTGTTTATATATAATGATGATGGTTTTTCAATTCGATATGAAGACTTTTTTGCAAAGATTAAATGGGATGAAATAATTGAGTTGAACGTTTACAAAAAAGACCAAATTACCATAGACCGGATAGAAATGGAAATTGTTTATGGTGAAAAAGCCATTACCATAAGTGAAGATTTACCGGGCTGGTATCAATTCGTTATTAAAACTAAATCTTTATTTCCTGCCATTCCTAAAGACTGGGACTTGACAATAATTCATCCCGCATTTGCAACCAATTGGAGAAACATTTTTACTAAAACCAACTAAAATATGAAATGCCCATGCGATTTTTAATCACACCAACTGAGATAAAATTTGGGCATTCCATATAACTTTAGTTTAAAGAATAAAAATTAATAAATATGAAACTTAAAATTTGCAGGTTAATCCTCTTCCATTTAACATTTTTTATTTCTAGCACTAGTAATGCAAAATTGATAATTGCCAATTCCGGAAATTATACAAGTTATCTAAATACACTTGCCTCAGGCGACACCTTGTTTCTTGCTTCCGGAAATTATACCAATAACTTAACGTTAAATAATATTAACGGAATACTTACTAAACCCATAGTAATAATGGGAAATGGAAGTACAACTGTTTTTCAGGGACAATCCTGCTGTAATACTATCAGCCTTACAAAATGCTCCTTCATTATTATTAAAAACCTGAAGCTTGATGGCCTGAACCTGGCCATTGACGCAGTAAAAGCCGAAGGAACATCAGGAAATTGGGCGCATCATATCACGTTGGAATATTTAACTATTATTAATTATGGTTCATCACAGCAAAATGTTGGCATAAGTACCAAATGCCCGGCCTGGAATTGGGTAATACGGAAGAATAAAATAATTGGTGCTGGAACCGGCATGTATCTTGGAAATTCGGACGGTACCAAACCCTTTGTAAATGGAATTATTGAATACAATTATATAGCCAATACGGTAGGGTATAATATTGAAATAAAACATCAGTTAAACGGGCAACGGGAATTGATGCCCGAAACTTCGGTGGATGGGAAAACCATTATCAGGCATAATGTTTTTACCAAAGATGAAACGTCGTCAACGGGAGGAAATGCACGACCCAATCTTTTGGTTGGAGGGTTTGCAACAAGTGGATTTGGTTCCAAAGATTATTACGAAATTTACGGAAACTTTTTTTACAACAATCCGGTGGAAGCCTTGTTTCAGGGAACAGGAAATATTATGCTTTATCAAAATATTTTTGTCAATCATTTTGATCCTTCAGGATTTCGGGCGGTTTATATTACCCCTCAAAATGCGGTAAGTCCGCAGGATATAAAAGTATTTCATAATACCATTTGGGCATTAAATTCTTCAGGCGGAATCCGTTTATATACACCCAATACAAGTTTTAAGCAATATTGCTATGGCAATGTGGTTTTTGCACCATTACCTATTACTAATTTTAGTGATTCTGTAAATAATATTACAGGCAGTTATTCTAATTTGTCAGCCTATGTTCTTTCGGCTACTGCCAATTTAAATAGCCTTGATTTATATCCAAAAAGTGGTCAGCTTAAAGGGGTCTTAACTCCGGAAACACTTTTCAAAGGCAATACCGACTGGGATCAGGATTTTAACCGCGATACGTATGACTGGACATACAGGGGGGCATATTCAGGCTGCTGCACTAATAAGGGATGGAAATTGCAACTCGACACCATGACGAAACCTAAAAACATGGTGGGAATTGATTATAAAATCAAAGAATATGAAATCAGTATTTACCCAAATCCGGTAAGTTCAGTATTAACAATTGAACAGGAATATTTCAATCCTTGCCGGGTTGAAATTTATGACTTCTCTGGCAATAAGATCTTTACGGACAACTTAAATTCTTCACACTTAATTATTGATTTTACAAATAATCCTAATGGCATTTATTTAGTAATTATTAAAAATAGTAAAGGTATTATTTCAAAGAAAATAAGAAAGAAATAATTGGGGTATTTCCAAATAATTCTTTCTTATCCTCAAATTATAAGGTCTCCCAACATCTTATCCCGATTTTATTAACAGTCGTATTTTTTGACGTTTAAAGAATTTACTTTGTTGTGAAAACTTTTTGAATCTATTATGAACCAAACTCAACCCATGAAATTGCCACATTATATTGCTGATCTCCATAAAGTAGGAATGGAAGACATCGAGCAAGTAGGCGGAAAAAATGCTTCCCTTGGCGAAATGCTTCAACATCTTACACAGCTTGGAATTCAAATTCCGGGTGGTTTTGTAATTACTGTGGCCGCCTATCGCGAATTTATTAGTTATAATAATTTAGATGACGAAATTCATTCTATCATTAATCAAATAAATTTTGATGAGATTGAATCTTTGCGACGGGGTGGTTTGCAAACTCGACAATTGTTGAAAAATGCCAAATTTCCGAAGGAATTAAGCGAAGCCATTATTGAAAAATATTATGAATTGAGTCAATTCTATGGTCAGGATATGACTGATGTGGCAGTTCGTTCATCAGCCACTGCTGAAGATTTGCCGGATGCATCCTTTGCAGGGCAGCAGGAAACGTATCTCAATGTAAGAGGTCCGGCTCAGTTGATGAATTCGGTAAGAAATTGTTTTGCTTCTATCTTTACCGATAGGGCTATAAGTTACCGTCAGGGTTTCGGATATGATCATTTTAGCATTGGGCTTTCGGTTTGTATTCAAAAAATGGTTAGAAGCGATTTGGGAACCTCTGGCGTAGCTTTTTCATTAGATACCGAAAGCGGTTTTAAAGATGTGGTGGTTATAAATGCATCCTACGGTTTGGGTGAAATGATAGTTCAGGGCTCTGTATCACCCGATGAATATATTGTTTTTAAACCCACCTTAAAACATGGATTTAATAGCATTATTGAGAAAAAATTAGGCAGCAAGGAAGTGATGATGGTGTATGGGGACGACCCGGATGAACGGGTAAAAATAATTCCGGTTGATAAACAATTGCAACACAGGCATTGTCTTACGAATGAAAGAATAATTCAATTAGCCCAGTGGGTTGCCAAAATAGAAAATTATTATACCGAACTTAAAGGCCATTGGTGCCCCATGGATATAGAATGGGCCGAAGACGGACTTACCAATGAATTATTTATCGTTCAGGCCCGGCCCGAAACCATACATTCGCAAAAAGATTTTTCAAAAATTACAGAGTATGTGATGGATGGAAGTTCGCCACGCAAAACCCTCTTTAAAGGAATAGCTGTTGGGGATAAAATTGGAACCGGGAAAACCTCTATTTTATTTTCGTTAGATAAGCGGGTGAGTGACGGGCATGAGTTTGAACCCGGCGATGTATTGGTTACAGATATGACCGACCCCGATTGGGAACCGATTATGAAAAAAGCTTCGGCTATTATTACCAATAAAGGTGGACGAACGTGCCATGCAGCTATTGTGGCCAGAGAGTTGGGAGTTCCTGCAATCGTTGGCTGTGGCAATGCTACCGAAATTTTAAATAACGGGCAAATTGTTACCGTTTCATGCGGCGAGGGAAGCGAAGGATTTGTATATGAAGGAGCCGTTCCATATAAAACTATTGAAACCAACTTAAACGATTTGCCAAGTGTAAAAACTCCAATTATGCTTAATGTGGCCTCACCTGATATGGCTTTCCGGTTTTCGCATTTGCCCAATAGCGGTGTAGGTTTGGCGCGTGAAGAATTTATAATTAATAATTACATTCAAATTCATCCCATGGCCTTGCTAAAACATAAGGAATTGAAGGATGACCATTTGAGTGACACCATAAAAAAAATGATTCAGGGTTTTGATAATGAAGAAGATTTTTTTATACAACGCCTGAGTTATGGCATTGCAAAAATCGCATCAGCTTTTTATCCAAATAAAGTAATCGTAAGGTTCAGCGATTTTAAAAGCAATGAATATTACAATTTATTGGGGGGTAAATATTTTGAGCCCAACGAAGAAAACCCCATGATTGGATGGCGTGGAGCGAGCCGGTATTACTCCGATTCGTATAAAGAAGCGTTTGGGTTGGAGTGCAAAGCCATTAAAAGGGTAAGAGAAGAAATGGGTTTAAAAAATGTGGTCGTTATGGTTCCTTTTTGCCGAACAGTTGGCGAATTATTAAAAGTTCAAGAGGTTATGAAAGAATACGGATTGGAAAGGAATAAAGATGGATTGGAAATCTTTCTGATGGCCGAAATTCCTTCCAATATTATTATGGCCGAACAATTTGCCGACCATATTGACGGATTTTCCATTGGCTCCAACGACTTAACCCAGCTCACTTTGGGCCTCGACAGGGATTCATCCTTAGTCGCCCATCTATATGATGAACGAAATCCGGCTGTTAAAGAACTTTTAAAAATGCTGATTACTACTGCCAAACGCAAAGGTGTGAAAGTAGGAATTTGTGGACAAGGACCTTCTGATTTTCCTGATTTTGCCCAATTTTTGGTTGAACTGGGAATTGACAGTATTTCTGTTACACCCGATTCGTTGGTAAA
>CAYHCM010000093.1:7584-9261 GCA_964355045.1 uncultured Chitinophaga sp.
GGCTTTCCGTCCACAATGGCCCAAAGCTGATATTGTTCGTTTTCTGAATTCTCGGGTAAGTTAGCGGCTGTTAAGTAAACTTCTTTTTCAGAAGCATTCCAATAAACGGTAGCTACTGCCTGAGGCATCAATGGCAATCCATTTAATTTTACTGATTTTACTTCAGGATTTAGCAAAATATTAACTTTATTTTCTAACACTGAATATTTGGCTTCCTGTGTTTTGTTATTATCGGTTAAAAAAGTGTTTTGTGAACTCAGGCTTGCCACTTGATTTTGCGAGCTTTTCCAATTTTTATATAACCAAATATTTCCAATCAAACTCATTCCTAATAATAAAATAGATGCTGCAATAAAATATTTATAAAACGGAATGCTCCTGCTTTTTAAAGGGAGAGGATTCAAATTTAATTCCCGTTCATTATCCGATTTTGTGCTTTGATTCAACTCTTCTGAATCCAATTTAGCCATCAATTTATCTTTTACTGAATCGGATGGTTTTTTGGCAAAAACTTCTGCAAATTTAATCAAGCCTTCCTCTATAGCTTCTATTTCTGCCTTTATCTCCGGATGAGAATCGGATAATTCAATAATCTTAGCCGTTTCCTTCGGGCTGGTATTGCCCAGAACAAACTGTTCCAAAATTCCTGAATCTATATATAATTTCACATCCATTTTATTGTTCTATAAATAAAGTTCTGAGCGTTCCAATTGCTGCTCTTACTCTTGTTTTTACGGTTCCTAAGGGAATATTTAATTCTTTGGAAGTTTCATCCTGGGTATAGCCTTTAAAGTAAACCAAATCAATAATTTCTTTATGATTAGTAGGAAGGCTTGCCACGAGTTGTTTCAATCCAATGCTATCTGTTTTTTGTTCAAAATTTTCTGATTTATTAATATCATTTAACGAATTATCAATACTTTGATTTTTAATGTCCTTCTTATTTTGCTTCGATCGCTGATAATCAATGCTCGAATTTCGGGCTATATTTATCATCCACGTATATAATCTTCCTCGGGCCGGGTCATAACTTTCAATATTTTTCCAAATTTTTATAAACACTTCCTGCAATAAATCTTCAGCTACTTCTTCATTATTAATTCCATTAAAAATTACGCCATACAGCACCTTTGAATAATTATCATAGAGATAATTAATCGCAGTTCTCTCTTTCTTTTTTAAAAGTGAAATTAAGGTTTCTTCGCTATATGTTACGCTAGCCGTATTCAAATTATCCGGACAAATTTAGAATTATTTCTCAGAATTACTAAAATTGATTTGTCTCTCAACTATTTAATTCCTCTTGTTTTCGATTTTTCAAATAATTATTGATTTGACCATTTTTAAAAATTAAAAATTATATCCAAAGCTAATGTTTACGAGTAACGGCGTACCCGGTGTAAAACAAATCTCATTAACCGATACCGATTCTTTTCTGAGGCGTCTTAATGCGGCAAACTGAGCCTCTTTCCAATTAATATTAAAAATATTTTCTACCGATATCCCAATCATACGATCGTTATAATTAAAATTAACCACGGCCTTGTCTCCATCGGTATATTGGGCAATAAATAATCCCGGTACCAATCGCAACAAATCCTGGGACGATGAAACCAATCGCAATTGCAAATCGAGTTTGCTATAAATATTCCCTTCAAAAACTTTATTCGCGCCAAT
>CAYHCM010000093.1:9361-15648 GCA_964355045.1 uncultured Chitinophaga sp.
CATTAAATTCTTATAATATTATATACTAAAAAAAAGAGGTTTTGGATTTGGCTAGCGTGATATTTTTTTCCTAAAATCAGTAACAAAAAAAATGCCCCCCTGAAATAAATAGGGAGACATTTGTTTAATAAACATGAAAAAAAGCTTATGATTTTTTTTCCTGCCGGCTTGCTAAATTTGGATTTATCTTTTTAGATTTTGCAAAGTATTCATTTGCGGTTTTTGAATTTCCTAATATCATTTCTATAGCTCCGGCATGAGCCAACAGTTCTGCATTTTGGGTTCCCATTCGCAAACAAATTTTTATTAATTTTTTGGCTTCTTCAAAATTTCCTTTTTTGTAATAAACCCATGCCAAGGTATGGCCGGCATCAATATTTATTGGCCGTCTTTCGTATTCTATTCTTGCGAATTTCAAGGCATTTTCTGTATCGCCCAATTCCAAATATATTTTGGATAATTCCATATCCACATAGTGACCGCTTTCAGCATCTTCTTTAAGCATAGATATACAGGTTTTATATATTTCATTTGCTTTAGTAATATCGCCTTTTGCATTAAATGCCGACGCCTTATTTTCATAAAAAGAAACCTCGGGCATCACATTTATGGCTTCATCAAATTTGGTGATGGCTTTATCATAATTGCCTTTGGCCATTTCTATTCGTCCTATGGCATCGGTGGCAAAGGCATAACTTGGGCGTTGTTCAAGAATTATTAGGGATATTTCCTCCGCATTTTTTAAATCCCCCGTGTTTATATATAAATTAGATAATGTATTTCCGGCCCATGAGGCTTCTTCCGAACCGCCCAATCCTGCCTGAAAAGCCATTTTCATAGCTTCGATAGCTCCTGCATTATCCCCGTAAATTTCGCGCAAATAGGATGCTCTTGAATATGATTCTAAACCCGGACGCAGCGATTGCATTTTGTCCGACATTTTTACGGCTTCTTCATAATTTCCCAATTCTACATTGGCATCGCATAGCACTCCGTAAATAAATCCGTTATAGCTATTAATACTTACCGCTTTTGTTCCTGTTTCCAAGGCTTCAGCAAAATGATGAAGCGATAAAAGTACGGAAGCCTTAAAGGCATATGCTTCAAAATTTTCAGCATCGCGTTTTATCACATCATTCAAAATAGTTAAAGTGGCAGGGTAATAATATGGGTGTTCACCTGTGATACGGGCTTCCTGCATATACAATTGGGCAAGTAGCAGTTTTGATTTCAGGTCGTTTGAATCTTTTTTTATATTGCTAAAAAACTCTGTGGCTTTACTTTTTACAAGTTCCCAATCAGGCAATTTAGCCAGTTCTGTATTTCGTTCTTTTAATGGAGCAAATTGTGCTTCCGTTTGTTTTATGGTATTGGCTTTGTTGCTTGTACAGGCTATTGACCCTATCATTAGGAAGAAAGCTATTAAATTTAATGTCTTGTTTTTCATGTTTTTTATGTTTTTCAGATTTTTGAATTTTAAAAAATAGGAACGCTGATGACGCTGATTTTGTAAGATTAACTAAGATTTATTTATCCGTGTTTATCCCGTTTATCTGCGTCATCTGCGTTCCCATTATATTATTTAGTAAGTATCATTTTTACACTTGCGCTTCCATATGCGGAAACAATTTCAGCGAAATAAATGCCTGATTTTAAATTTTCCGCATTAAAATCAATGGTTTGAATTCCGGCATTTTGTTTTTCATTATTCAATACTGTAGCTACTTTTTTACCATTGATATCAAATATATCAATGCTCACTTTAGTACTGGAAACAAGATTGTATTTGATAACCGTGTTCGATACAAAAGGATTAGGATAATTGCTTGCTACTATTTGATTTCTGCTACCAATTCCTAAATTAGAAATGCCTAAGGATGGAAGCGGAGTAGCTGAATAGGATGCGCCGCGGAAACTGGCCCAGGGCTGCTGTACATAAGGAAATGATGATTGGAATGTGGTATCATTTTTTGTAACACCTGCATGAAATCCTAATACTTTGCCCAACATAGCTGTTACCGGACTTCCGGTTCCGGGATAATCATCATACCATAAACCAATGGCTGCCAACACCACACCTGAAACGGCTTGTAATTCGATGGTTGTAACATCATCTTCCAATCGTCGTCCGTTAGGAAATCCATCCATGTTTGGAATGTTTTGTATGGATTTATCTCCATTAAATCGGGCATCTGTTAATCCTAAAACGGCGGCATAAACAATTCCTAAAGAACTGAAATCGGCTGAATTTCGTGGAGTTGCAGGCACTGCCATATTCAATCGTAACATATCGCCAAGCGTAGGCAAAAAGTTATTGATAAATGGTTTTCCGGCTGCCAATGGGTTTCCACCTTTGCCTGTAGCTAATTGGTAAGGAATTAAATTAGGAACCCCTGTATAAAATGCCGGTAAAATATCAACGGCACGTGGGCTCATAGAATCAGGTAATAAAATTGTTCCGAATACTGCATCATCCAAGGCCGTTCCTGCTAAAGCAGGGTTGCCCTTTAAAGACCAAAGACCTTTTTTACCATTTCTAAAATCAAAAGAACCTAATGATTTGGATTGAATCCGTAAATCGGCCAATCCAGGAACGGCGCCACCAAATTGTGAATCGTCCATGTACAAGGCTAATTCAGGATTGCTGAAATATTTGGCAAATTGCAAATCATTAGCCGGAGTAACTGAATTCCATTTGTCTTTGTCGCCAATAGGAATAACTGCTTCGTTGGTTAAAGGCATTCCAAGTCGCGAAACCTGAATCCAATTTCCTGAATAGGTTGGGTTTCCTCCGGTTGTACTCAAGGTTGTAATTGATGGACGGCTGGCAGAAGCCCAAACCCCGATTACATAATCTCCATCTAAAATATTAGCGGCCATGCTAACATCTTTACCATTTTTTTGAAGGGTTGAAATAGGAATTTGAATACATATACTGTGGCAATTAAATTTGGCAACCCCATCTCTGGAGCCTGTTTTTCTAAACCCGCCAAGATCAAAAGCACCTCCTAAATCCACGAAAAAAGGATCATCAATAGGGCCGCAGAAAACTTTTTCGCCTGAAGTGGAATTAGTAATGGCGGCTTGCATTAAGGCAGCATAATTGGCTGCTCCTAATCCTGCTGCTCCCTGTATTGAACGTGGACCAATATTGGCCGGCGGTACAATACCTGCAGCAACTATGGTTGTAAAATTTACACCACCATTGATGCTTCGCTCTAATTTATACGTTGTTTTTAAATTTTGTTTTCCCAAACGAATATTGAAAAACGTGGTTCCGTCTTCATTGGTTTTTGTAAATGTAAAACGGTAAATAATTTCAGGACCTGCTTTGGAAGCATCGTTATCAATATTAATTTCATAACGCACGTTTTCGCCAAATGATGACCAATTGGGGCCACCTTGAGGCAGTTCAAACGGAATATAATTAGCAATTATGGTAATCATATTTGGATTATCAGGACTGCGGAAGGCATACAAATCGGTATTGTCGGCCACCGGGTCGCTTGATATAAGCGGGGCTTCTCTATGACTGGAAGCCATCATTATACTGCTGTTTATAATAAACAAGGCAGCTAAAATTATTTTGGTGAATGTTTTATTAAATGTTTTCATTATAGTTAAATTTTTAATTCGTAATTAATAATTCGTAATTTTTAAAATCTTGCTTTTTCAGTATAATCTGTACCTCTCCAAGGTTCGGCCACATAAGGGAAAGAAGATTTAAAAGCAACATCGTTGGCAGTTGGTCCTGCTGTAAAACCTAATACTTTACCCAAACGTAAAGTTACCGGACTACCTGTTCCTGAATAATCATCATACCACAAACCAATAGCGGCTAATACCACGCCTGAAACGGCTTGTAATTCGATGGTTGTTACATCGTCTTCCAAGCGTCTTCCGTTAGGAAAACCATCCATATTTGGAATATTTTGTATGGTTTTATCGCCATTAAATCGGGCATCTGTTAATCCTAAAACCGCGGCATACACAATTCCTAAAGAACTAAAATCAGGAGAAGTTCTTGGTGTTGGCGGAACTGCCATATTTAATCTCAACATGTCACCAAGTGTTGGTAAAAAGTTATTGATAAATGGTTTTCCTGCTGCCAATGGGTTACCATTTTTTCCTGTAGCTAATTGGTAAGGAATCATATTTGGAACTCCTGTATAAAATGCAGGTAAAATATCTACAGCTCTGGGGCTTTTGTTATCGGGTAATAAAATAGTTCCAAAAACAGCATCATCCAAGGCTGTACCAGCCACGGCCGGCGTTCCTTTTAACGACCACAAACCCGGTTTACCATTTCTAAAATCAAAAGAACCTAAGGATTTGGTTTGAATCCGCAATTCATTTAAAGAAGGCACTGCGCCGCCAAATTGAGAATCATCCATGTAAAGTGCTAATTCTGGATTGCTGAAATATTTTGCAAACTGTAAATCGTTGGCCGGATTGGTTGCATTCCATTTGTCTTTGTCGCCAATAGGAATAATGGCTTCGTTGGTTAATGGCATACCTAATCGCGAAACTTGCACCCAATTACCTGAATACGTAGGGTCTCCGCCAGTGGTACTTAAAGTTTTTATCTCAGGGCGACTTGCCGCAGCCCAAACCCCGATTACATAATCAGAATCTAAAATATTAGCGGCCATGCTCACATCTTTTCCGCTTTTTTGCAACATGCTGATAGGAATTTGTAAAACAATGGAATGAACATTAAAACGGGCAACGCCATCTTTGGTAGGATTGGTAGTGTTTCCGTTTGGTCTGAAATTTCCTAAATCAAACACGCCTGCTAAATCCACAAAAAAAGGATCATCCGATGGACCGCAAAAAACTTTTTCGCCCGAAGTGGCCATAGTAATGGCATTGGTAACCAAGGCTCCATAACTGGCTGCTCCTAATCCGGCTCCTCCGGTAATTGAACGTGCCCCAATGTTTGGCGGAGGCACTACACCTGACGCAACCACAGTACTAAAAGTCATTCCACCATTGGTGCTTTTCTCCAATTTGTAAGTGGTTTGAAGGTTTTCTTTTCCTAAGCGAATGTTAAAAAAAGTAGAGCCATCCCCGTTCTTTACCGTAAATGTGAATCGGTAAACAATTTCGGCACCGGCTTTGGTGGCATCATTGTCAACATAAATTTCATAACGGATGTTTTGTCCAAAAGAAGCCCAATTAGGTCCTCCTTCAGGCAATTGAAAAGGAATGTAATTAGCGATGATAGTAATCGTATTAGGATTATCAGGGCTACGGAAGGCATACAAATCAGTGTTGTCGGCCAATGGATCGTTGGAGATTAAAGGTGCTTCGCGATGACTGGAAGCAAACCCGTTACTCCAAAACAGCATAGAAAACCCGCCGATAAGGAGGATTTTTTTTGCACAGGTTTTGAGAATTGATTTTTTCATATTGTAACTTATCTATTAATTGGTTGGAAGGAGTTACGAGGAAAAATCTTAATTGGTTTTAAAAAATAAAATGTTCGTTGATTTTATCTTTTTTCTGAATTTAAAATAAAATGTATTTTTGGAAGGCGAGATGTATAAAAAAAATAATTGATACATAATGATTAAAGAACACATCATTGCCAACGAACAAGCCACCGAGCAATTGCTTAAAGCATTGTTGCATCAGGCATTTGAGGTGGAGGAAATGGAAGAAGTACAGAAATGAAAAGTAAGATAGAAAATAATTTATATAAAGCGCTGCTGCTTGATGGTGAAATGCCTTACGGGCTTTATAAATTTGAATTGGAAGAACATAGAACCTATTGGAAAAATGGATTAAAAAAAGATAAGGAAGATTTTGTATTTATAGTAACCGTTAATAATGGAGATGTGGCTATGCTTTTAATTACAGCTAATGACGAAGAATTCGTTAATGAAAAAGCAAGAGACCAATTAAAAACTTTTTGGGAAAAAGCCTATGAAACAAATATCAAAACCTTATTGCCTTTGATGGTAAATAATCTTCATAATGATATTTTATCGGTAACCGGGGTAAAATTTACTAACGAATCATTTTAATATTATGTCAATAGATACAGACGATTTATCAGACAAAACATACAAGGCAATTATGATAGAAGCCGAATGGTTTGATCATAATTTAACGTTGCAATTTGGTTTGCTATCCTACGAATGTGAAGATGAAACCGATTTTATAAAAAAATCTAAGCAATTGATAAAAGAAATGCTAAGGTATGATTTAGGGGATATAGACGATATGTTTTTTGGTGAACCTCCGGTAAAAGAAGAATTTCATAAGGCGTTAATTAAAATTTT
>CAYHCM010000094.1:0-15627 GCA_964355045.1 uncultured Chitinophaga sp.
CGCTGGAATATCTGTTCCTTTTTTTGTTTTTACGGTTGGGCCTACGGTTATCCATCCACCGGTACCGGTAATGCCATAATTGGAATTAATATAACCTGTTGGTGGGGTAAGTTCGTAGGTTATCGTATCGTTCTTAGCTACTATATCAGGATTGCTAGGAACTCCCAAAGTATTGGGCTGCGTGGTTTGGAACGGTGTACCTTTTACAAAGCCTGCTCCGTTAGGACTTGGTTTTACTGTAACATTTACTGACACTCTTGAACTCGGACAAACAGCAGTTCTATAATTGGCTTCCAAATTTATAGTATATCCTTGAGGAAAAACACCTGAAAATGGGGCAGATCCGTAAAAGTAATGCTGAGTAAAAATATTGAGTTCAGCATTTGACGAAGTATTGCCGGCTGAATTATAACCAAAAGTCCATACGGGATTGGTTCCGGTGCTTACTATATAGAAACCATAAGTGATTCCATTGCTCAACATTAATTCCGGTACTTTTAAGGTAGCTATATAATATCCGCCAATAGTTGTTAAACTGGAAGGTGCATTATTTACAATTTGTGTCCAACCCGTTGCACTTGAGTAATAAGGAACATAACTGCCGGTCCTCATATAAATACTATAAGTTGAACCGGGATTATTATAATATAATCTAATCCTGAAACTATCAAGAAACATATCAACTTTCGGGGTCAAATCAGCAAACCCACCCTGAGCTGCTTGACCCGTTGTATAATAGGTATAATTACCAAATAAACTATTTTCAAATTTTTTATTGGGTGAAATTTTAAAAGATTGAGCGTAAAAATTATTAACCCCAAGCACAAGTGGAGGGGATAATGTATTTTTACCTTTGGCTACTACTTGCCCGCCGGTAGCAGCATCATACCAAAGCACCGAATCGGTTTGAAATGGAGTGGTTGCCTTCAAAGGTGCCTTGCCCGGGCCACATTTTATGGCATCATAGGTTGTTGGCGTACCAGCAGGGCCCAAATATTTAAAAGTAATACTCATCGTATCATTCTTATTTAATGTATCGTTTTTATTGTTAGGTAATGATGTCCAAACTTTGGCCGTATATGTATTACCATCAACAAAATTATAATCCGGCGATAAACTAATAATTACCGGTGTACCACCGGAAGCAATCCGGGTGGTATATTTGTTTTGGTTCTGCGGTGTTCCGTTTATAGACCAATTTATTTTAACACTATCAATCGCATTTATTCCAAAATTAGCAACAGTTGCAAAAAGAGTTGGAGCACACAAAGGAACCTTAACTGCAGCAATTCCGGCATCATTACTGCCTCTTAAAAGTTCAAAACCAAAATCAACCAAACCTGAACCATAACTGGTACCTGAACCTGATGAATAAGTACCCCAAATTCTTTTACTTCCTCCTGAGGAAACTTGCGAAACATAGTTACTACCTGAGGTGGAAGATACTTTTAATTCAAAAATTAAAGATTTTGCGGGGTCATAACTAAATGGAGTTTGCAAGGTTATTGAATACCAAGAATTGGCAGTTGCACCTGACATTGAAAATGTGGATTGTGTAAAACATTGCGTTAATCCGGTAGCCCATGTAGTGGAAGTCCATGTAGATGTAGTGCCAACTGTTTGTCCCAGTGAGATTGTATAATTGGAATAGCTTGTAGAAGATGAAGCTGACGAACCTAAGCGAAAATACACCTTACTTATCATTCCTGATGATGCTGCTGTACCTGTAGTTCCGCCTGTTCTGAAAATATTGGCATCATAAAGCCATTGTACTCTGTTGGTAGTATTGGCCAATGGAAAAGTATTAGAACTGTTACCGGCGCTGCTGTTATAATAAGCAGGGGTTTGGGAAAATCCCATAGTTGCTAATAGTAGAAATCCAATAAGGCTGACTGATGTCAGGGATTTTGGAAACGTAAAAATTTTGTTTTGTTTTGGTAATTGTTTTTTTTTCATATTATTTGTTTTAAAGGTTTTAAAGGAAAATAACTCACCCGATTGAAAGGATGAGCTATATATTAATTAAATATAATTCTTCAAATTAATAAATATAGGAGATTAAAAAATTTGACCAAAGTAGATTTTTTGGCAATTAGAATAGAAACCTGATAATAGGAAGCCTAAATTTAAATAAAGAAATCTAAGGCATACAAAGATTGAATTAGGAAATAATAATTCTAAAAGAATTTCAGGCGCATATTAAATAATACCGGAAGCTTTATACAAATAATCAAAATCAATGATAAATATACTTTTACCTCGAGTTCGAATAATGTTCCTCTCTGTATAATATTTCACATTTCGTGAAACTACATCAATGGAAGTACCAATAAATGCAGCCAAATTTGTACGGCTAATCTTTATGTTGGATATATTAGTTTTTGAATTTCGAACCTTATATTTTTCGTTTAATATTAATAAAGCGTATGCCATTCTTTCTCTGATACCTTTTTGAGCATATAAAGTAATTCTATTTATCAATATTGAAAATTCATGACACACTCTGGTAAGTAATTGTCTTGAAAATACAGGTAAAGTTTCTATTAATTTTTCGAAGGTAAAGGCATCAATAAATTTAATCTCACATATTTCCATGCAAATAGCAGATATATTATGTTTATCCTTACTTAATAAAGCCCTATATCCAAATAATTCACCTGTTGAGAAGAAAAAAATAATTTGCTCAGTTCCATCTGAAGTTGTTTGAATAACTTTCACCATCCCTTTTAATAACAAATAAGCCCCTTTTGGGCTAGCTCCTTCGCCATAAATAATATCATTTTTTTTATATTCTACAAAAACTCCAGCCTCATCAAACTTGTTTTTTTCATCAGGGGGAAGTAAATTAGGGTCAAATCCTGAATACATATGGTTTTGAATAAGAATAGTTGCATTTGACATTTATAAATATTTTTAAATTGAAATCTAATTATGTTGAATCAATGCGTGGTAATAAACAGATGAAAATTTTAATTCAAATTAGTATAATCATAGGCCAAGTATTAAATGAAAATTATTTTTCAAGTACATTATGTCATATTTATGTCAGCAAGATTAAGGTTATATTTTCTTTTATGCAAATTTCACCAGTCAAAATTAAATTTATTTTTAATTCTGTTTAAAATCTTACCATACCAAAAAAGCCTCTCCAGTTCTGGAAAGGCTTTAAAAAAAGGTTGATAAATACTTATCTATTTGTTAACGGTAATTTTATAAGTAGAAACCAATCCGCTATTGGTTACTTTTACAAAATAAACACCATTGGCTATGTTCAAATCAATGGCGTAAACGGATTTTAAAGAATTTGTTTCTACAGTTTTTATTACTTCACCAATAACATTGTAAATCGAAACCGCAATATCTGATTTTGGATCTTCAAATGTTAAGGTAAAGTTCCCGTTATTTGGATTCGGATAAATTTTTACACCCTTTAATTTATTTAAATTTTCAATACCGCCGGTAATTGAAATTTCTTTACATGTTTTGGTAATACAACCCGCCGCATTGGTTACAGTTAAACAAGCTATATGTTTAACTGTTGGCAATGAGTTTAAATAACTATATTGTGTAGTTGGAGTTTCAGAACTTCCGCCATCTCCAAATGTCCAATGATAAAGTGTGTTGCCGGATTGTGCGGGAGTAAAATAAACCAGGCGTCCACTTGTTTTAAAGGTAAAATCTGAAACTGGATTCGCATTTATATTTATTGGTTTATTTATTGAATCGGAACATCCACCGGGGACAATGGCTACCAAAGTTACATTGAAAGTTCCTGAACCAAAAAGGTAAAGATGCCGTGGTGATTGAGCCGAAGATGTTTTACCATCGCCAAATTTCCAATTATAAAGTAATGTTCCGGCAGAAACTGTAGATTTATTAATAAAAACCACATCTTCTCCGTCGCATATATCGTTAACATTAAAATCAGCTTTTGATTGAAGTTTTACATTTATTTCCTTCGAAAAAATATCCGTACATCCGTTGCTGGAAGTTAAAGAAAGAATAATGAGTTTTTTACCAATTGAACTGAATATCTTGTTAGGGTTTTCGCTAAAGGAAGTACCCTCATTTGCAAAGGTCCAGTTAAAATTTGTAATGGCTCCCGCAGGTTTTGTTCCGGTAAAAGTAAACGATACCGGACTTAAATTACATGTTGGTCCTGTAGTAAAATCAGCCAATGGGGCTTCATAAAAAATTAATATTTTGGTTAAAGAATCGGCACAACCAAATTCTGAAATTACCTTCATTTTAACGATTTTGGTACCCGAACCAGTAAAACTGTGTAGAGGATTGGCAAAGTTAGAAACGCCTCCATCACCAAAATCCCATCTGTAGCCCATATTACCTATGGCAATGGTAGAGCCATTTGTAAAAGAAACATCGGTTTTGTCGCATAAAACGGATGGCTCCGAATATCTGGCAACAGGACGGGCAAACTCCCATGCATTTTTTGTTAACGTAGAATTGCATTTATTTGATGTTGCCGTCAAAGTAACCTTATAAACACCTTCCACAGCATATTTTTGCTTCGGGTTTACTTTTGTACTAAATTTTCCATTTCCCAAATCCCATTTGTAATCTATTGTTCCCTTGCTGATAGTGGTGGAGTTTACAAAACTTACACTATCACCCAAACAAGCATTGAAAACTTTGAAATCAATTTTAGGTATTTCAGAAACAACCACAGCAATTGTTTTACTGTTGGTATAACCATACGGAAATGAAGGAGTGGTTAATTTTACATAATAGGTTCCGTGGGTTGGAAATTTAAATACAACATCTGCGGTATTTGAGGTGTCCTCAGGGTTACCGGTTCCAAAATCCCATTTGCTGATAAAATTACCGGAGGATAGTGTGGTTGTATTGGTAAAAATAACATTATCGCCATCACACACCGGTTGAATAAAAGAAAAATCGGTAACAGGGCGTGGGGCAATAAAAATATTGCGGGTAAGCAACGAATCACAAGCCATATATCCCAAATCCATAAGTGAAATACTCATAGTAAGTAAAGAGTCGGTAATGGAAATATCAGGCAGAAAAGTGATTTTAGCATTGGCAACACTTGAAGCAGCACTTAGTTTATAATTGGAAGAAGGCAATACTCTGCCGCTCTTGGTTCTGAAAGTTAAGCCATTAGTTATCCATGTGCTTCCATAACCGCTGTTGGTATAGCCTTTAGGTGTGGTAATTTCGTAGGTTAATGTATCCTTTTCAGCCACAATATCAGGATTGTTTAATGTCCCGAGGGTATTGGGTAATGGGGAATTAAATGGTAATCCTTTTATAAAACTACTGCCGCTTGGCGATGGAAGAATTGAGATATTTAATTTAAATGTATCGTTTAATGAATTCAAATCTGTGGATGCATTAATAGCAATCAGTTTTACATTAGCACCCGGAATATTTGATTTAAATAAATTAGCAATGGTAATGGTAGTATCTTTAGCAACTCCCAAATTATTGAGTAAAAGTGTTGATAATATTCTGTTTTGCCCAACTCTGTCAAGGGCTAACACCATTTGTAAAGCCGCTATTGGCCCGTTGTTTTTTACTTTAACAGTAATATCAGCATTATGATTTGTACACACAGGGTTAGGATTCAGAACAAGACTTTCTATGGACAAATCAGCCACCAAATCCTGAAATTTAGTAATAGCACCATCATAGGTCCCTCCGCCAAAAGTAGTTTGATGCGCGCCTGTGGTTGAAATATATAAGGTGGAGGTTGTTCGGCCAACAGTATAAAAATTGCTCTTAGTATCCATATCAATATGCCAGGGCACATCTTCCAAATTTCCGCCCAAATAAGTACCTAATTTTAAAGTTCCGTTCGTGGTATATTTTTGAAGGCAGGCATCATAAGTGCCACCGATATAGGTAGTTTGTAAACCATCGGTTGTTGATAAACCTGAAGTGGAAGATGTTTGCATAACAGTTATAATATCGCCACTTGGGTTTACGAGCATGGTACGGGGAATATCATCAATTGTACCGCCTGTATAAGTACCCCAAATTCGGGTTCCGCTTGGGCTGAATTTCAATAAAAAACCATCATAAGCTCCGCCCATGTATGCAGTTTTATAAGCACCCGTTGAAGCTATACCTCCGGTAGAAGTAGTATATCCCGATACAATAATATTTCCGCTTGGATCCACGGCTATGGTATTGCCAACGTCGGTTCCGGTTCCACCATAATAGGTTGCCCAAAGTACAGCAGACCCGGTTGAATTCAGCTTGCAAATAAATGCATCTGTTCCACCGGCCAGTGCCGCTTGATGTGCACCGGTAGTGGCAATAAGTGTTGTGGATGTAACTGCCCCGGTAATATAAACATTGTTATTGGCATCCAAAGCTATTGAATAACTTTGATCGTGCAATGGCCCGCCATAATAGGTACCCCAAAGCAAAGTACCGGTTGTACTCCACTTAGCAACATAAGGTTCGTCATAGGCTGAGGTAGAACCGTTGGTTCGCTGGTAAGCACCTACTGTAGTAATCCACATATCATTCGCGGTATTGTTTGTTCCGGTAATATATACATTGCCACTGGCATCCAGAGCCATTCCATTTCTGGTAGCGCGATCATTACCGGTTCCGCCGTAATAAGTTCCCCATACTCTTGTTCCGGCTGTCGAAAACTTAGCTAAAAAGGGATCATGATAGGTAGTTGAATTTGTTGTTTGAAAAGCTCCGGTGGTGGCTATTCCGGTAGTAGATTTGGTATCACCTGTTACAAAAATATCTCCGTTTTTATCAGCTTTCAAACTCCATCCGGCATCTTCGCCGGTTCCTCCGAAATAGGTTCCCCAAACCCGAACACCAGCCGATGTAAATTTTGCTAAATAAGCATCGCCGCCCCATAAATATTGAATTGCGCCTCCGGCCATCGTGGTTTGATAAGCACCTGTGGTGGCTATATTAGTGGTAGAAGTGGTTTCGCCTGTAACAACAATATTTCCTGAAGGATCTATTGTTACTCCATCTGTTTCATCAAGTACTGTACCACCATAATACGTTGACCAATTTAAGATTGGCAGAGGGTCAATAATTAATGTTTTTTTAATATCTGTTTTACCTTCAAAACCATAAACTCCGTTACCTGAATACTTATACCTAATGTCAATAATTTTGTTGGTTTCTTTTTCAAAGGAAGAAGGAATATTTTCACTCAAAACACCATGAGCAGTTTTAATTTTCATACTTCCGTTGAGTAAATTAATATTATCGCTTCCATTATAATTCCATTTAATTAATGAAATATCAGCTCCGGGATGTACTATAAAATTGTATTCTACCGGCTTTGATGTACCGGGTTTTGATAAAAACTCCAAATCTATTCCCGGATAAAGATTTACATAGGTAATTTTACCATAATGTTTTACATGAGTTACACCTTGTTCAGAAGTACCGGTAGTATAATAATTCAGATAATCACTGCCTGGTAATTCGGCTTTAATAAAAGGAGAGAGATTTGCGCCAATAAATTCAATATCAATCCGGTGAAATCGGTAATTTATTTGAGAAGGTCTCCTTGGCTGAACTAATTTTTCCTCGTTGCTCTGTTGTTTCCAGGTAATATCAATCACAAATGCGTCGTAGCTAAAGCTATTTGCCTTTAGCTGAATATTTAAACCCGGTTGGTTCAGGAGGTATTTTACCTCAGGGTTTAAATTGTTATTCTGGTCAATAATTTGACCTTTGTTTTCAATAAAACCAAGCAAATTTGCCGATGATTTGATTGATTGTTTTATATTGTCCTGTCCTTTTGAATTAAAGGAAATTAACACGAATAAAACGTTGATTAGAAAGAGATGATAAATTTTTTTCATATTATTTATTTTATTTTTTAATTGCAAATTTTTTTAATATTCTTCAATAAATTACCTTACGAGATTACTCATTTATTATCATACATCAAAGCTTTATTTTGCACCTATTTTTAACTAAAAAAAATAGGATTGGTGTATATTATTAAAAAATCATTTAATAAAAAAAGCCTCTCCATATTACAGGAAAGGCTTTTTTATTTTAAACTTAAAACTACTTGTTGATAGTTACTTTTTGTGTAGAAATTAATCCGCCATTGGTAACCTGAACAAGGTAAATTCCATTGGCCGAATTAAGGTCAATAGTATAAACCGATTTAAATTGATTGGTTTCTATTAATTTTATTACTTCTCCCAAAAGGTTATAAACTGTAATTGCAATATCTGATTTTGGGTCCTCAACTGTAACGGTAAAGTTTCCTTTGTTAGGATTAGGAAATATTTTAACACCCGTTAGTTTATTAAGATTTTCGATACCACCTGATATGGAAATTTCCTTACACGTTTTAGATTCGCAACCGGCTACGTTTTCCGTAGTTAGGCACGCAATATGTTTAACGGTAGGTAAAGAATTTAAATAATGATATTGTGTGGTAGGAATTTCGGAAGATCCTCCATCACCAAAAGTCCAATGATAGGCAGTATTGCCGGATTGGGAAGCGGTAAAGTAAACCAAACGACCACTTACGATATATGTAAAATTTGAAATTGGGCTTGCATTTACTGATACTGCTTTTATTATAGAGTCGGAACAACCGCCCGGAACAATTGCCACCAAAGTAACATTATAGGTGGCTGAAGTAGAAGGATATAAGTGGCGCGGTGACTGGGCTGACGAAGTTTTACTATCCCCAAATTTCCAGTTGAAAAGCAGGCTACCGGCAGAAACTGCAGATTTGTTTGTAAATACAACATCCTCTCCTTCGCAAACATCAGCCACACTGAAATCGGCTTTAGATTGCAGTTTTACATTTACTTCTTTAGATATAAAATCTGTGCAGCCGTTGTTTGAAGTAAGAGTCAACGTAACCGTTTTTTTACCAACTGTACTGAAAATTTTAGATGGGCTTTCGGCAAAACTTGTACCTTCTCCGGCAAAATCCCAGCTAAAATTAGTCAGATATCCTGAGGGTTTAGTTCCGGTAAATGAGAACACAGTTGAACTTAAATTACATGCAGTCCCGGTTGTAAAATCAGCCAAAGGAGCTTCTTCCATTTTAAGGGTTTTTGTAATTGAATCGGCACAACCGAATTCAGAAAGAACTCTCATTTTAACAACTTTATTACCCGGGGTTGAATAATTATGAATAGGATTTGCAAAATTAGAAACGCCTCCATCACCAAAACTCCAGTTATAACCCATATTTCCAATTGGAATAGTAGAACCATTTGTAAATTGAATTTCTGTTTTATCGCAAAGAGTAGGAGGAGTCGTAAATTTAGCTATCGGACGGGCAAATTGCTGTGCGCTTCGGGTAAGCGTTTGTGCGCATCCATTGGAAGTGGCAGTAAGAGTTACTTTATAACCTCCGGCTACAGGATATTTATTTTTAGGATTTACTTTGGTACTAAATGTTCCGTTGCCCATATCCCATTTATAAACAATTGTTCCTTTACTTATACTTGTGTTATTTACAAAACTCACGCTATCACCAAGACAAGCGTTAAATACTTTGAAACCTATCTTAGGAATTTCAGTCACTTCTACCGGAATAGTTATGGTATTGGTATAGCCATAAGGAACGGTAGTGGTAGTAAGGGTTACATTATAAATTCCATACGTTGGAAAAATAAATATTACATCCGATGCTGTGGAAGTGTCGGCAGGATTGCCGGTTCCAAAATTCCATTTATTTAACAGGTTACCAGAAGAAACAGTACTGGTATTTGTAAAAATTACATTATCTCCATCGCAAACCGGTTGACCGAACTTGAAATCAACAATCGGTCGGGGGGCAATAAAAATATTTCGGGTAAGAGTAGAATCACAATAATAAGGCCCCAAATCAAGTATTGAAACGGTCATAATAATAGTGGAATCAACAATAGATGAATCGGCTTTAAAAGTAACCTTAGCATTGGCTGAGCCGGCTGGAGTTGGAGTAGAAGGGAAATAATAAGAAGTAGGCAATACTCTTCCGCTTTTGGTTCGGAATGTAAAACCTGACATTATCCATTTATTGCCATAGTCAACATTGGCATATCCTGTAGGTGGGCTGATTTCATAGGTTAACGTATCGCCTTTAGCTACAATATCAGGACCTCCTACAGAACCGGGGGTACTGGGTTGCGTGGTTTGAAACGGTGTTGATTTAATAAAAGCAGCGCCATTAGGACTTGGTTTAACCGTAACTTGTAAAGGAACACGTGTACTGGGGCAATTGGCAGTTCTATAATAGGTTTCCCATGTTAAATTTAGAACGGTAGTCACATTTGCAAATTCAGCTCCGTAGGAGATACGATCCTGAAAAACGGTCATATCCGCATTTGATATCGTAATGGCTCCTGCCGCATTGCACCATGGTGAACAAGGAGTAGTTGGAGTTGAAGTAGCATAAAACCCGTAAGTAATACCTTTATTCAACAGAGTTTCAGGTAATTTAATATACGAGCGATAATAGCTGCCTACAAGTCGAACTCTGGCCGGCATATTGTTTACTATTTTTGTCCAGGCTGTAGGAGTAGTGGTAAAACCAACATACGTACCGGTTCTCATATATACATTCCATGTTGCATTTTGTATATTGGCCGTCATCGAAATATCTATGCTATCTATTAAAATGTCCGTTTTAGGTGTTATATTAGCAAATCCTCCTGAATAGGTAGAGCCATAACCAACTGATGGAGTCATAGCGTTGGCGAATGCCGTTGGTGCTCCAAATTTAAAAGCCTGCACATAAAAGGTATTAATACCAAGAAACAATGGGGAAGTTGTATAATTTTTACCACGACCTATGGAGTTACCTCCGGTGGCTACATTATACCAAACAATGGAATCGGAAAGGTTTACAGGGGTTGCTTTTAATGTAATTTTCCCCGGGCCGCATTTAATAATATCAGTTACACCTGGTGTTCCGGCGGGTCCGGCATATTTAAACGTTATTTTAAACGTGTCATTTCCGGGAACAGAATCAAATTTATTATTTGGTAATGAGGTCCAAGATTTCACAGTATAAGTTTGACCATCTACAAAAGAATAATTTGGGGTTAATTTAATGGTTGCAGGTGCACCATTTTGTGCAATTGGTGTGTTATATCTTATTTGTGGTTGCAAGGTTCCATTAACAGACCAATTAACTTTAGCACTGTCAAGTGTATTTGTTCCATTATTATTATAAGTAACTGAAATATCAGGTGCACATAATGGAGTTGTAATTGCAGAAATACCTGCATCATTAGGTTTGGTTGGCATTTCAAATTTCAGGGTCATTACCTGATTAGGTCCGCCGCAGGTTGCAGTATTTACTCCACCCCAATTCAGGTTTGTAATACATGGGCGTATAATATATCCGGGTGATGGACAGTTGCTGCCGCTGCATAATGCCGGCGGATCTATCCATATTTCTCCGTTATATCGGTTACAGATAGACCAATAGTGGCCATTGGTAAGGGTTGACATGTATGAACTTGTGCCCCCTGTTTTAATGGCCGCCACAAAAGCAGTAATAATGGTTTTATCTGTACATGATATTCCGGTGGCATCATAGGTACCCGAAATGGTCATTTTAACGTAGTTGCCGCTTGACGATAAACTGGCAGCGAAAGCATTCCATGCGGCGCATTGGGCGGTTGCGGTTACACCATTTGTATAGGTTTGTGAGAAAGTAGCTGATTGTGCGTTCGCTTTCTGTATTAAACATAATACAAACAAGAAGAAATAGATGAAGGAGATTTTATTTAATATTTTCATTTTTTATTTATTATTATTTGTGACGAGGTTTCTTTAATTATTTTTATTACTTGTTAATGGTAATCTTACTGGTTGATATCAATCCGCCATTGGTTATTTTTATCAGGTAAATTCCGTTGGCTGTATTAAGGTCAATTGAATAAACCGATTTTAAAGTACTGGTTTCTATGACTTTTATCACATCTCCCAACAGGTTATAAACGGTAATTGAAATATCCGATTTTGGATCTTCAAGAGCTACCGTAAAGTTTCCCTTAGTAGGATTTGGATAAATTTTTACGCCGATAAGCATGCTCAATTTATCAATACTTCCTGAAATGGTTACTTCTTTACACGTTTGTGAAAAACAGCCGGCAGCATTAAACACAGATAAGCAAACTATGTATTTTCCGGATGGATAATTTAAGTAATGATATTGTGCATTTTGTGTCAAAGCAGTACCACCATCGCTAAAATCCCATTTGTAAGTTGTATTGCCCGCTTGTGTGGCGCTAAAATTAACCAATCGGCCTCCGGTTTGGTAATTAAAATCTGATATTGGCTTTGCATTTACCGTAACTTGTTTTGTAACAGAATCAGAACATCCGCCCGGAACTACTGCAACTAAAGTTACATTAAAAGTTTGAGATATATTATTAATAAAATATTGGTATCGCGGCGATTGGGCTGCCGAAGATTTACCATCTCCAAATTTCCAGTTGTATAGCAAATTACCGGATGAAACAAGGGATTTATTTGTAAATACTGCATCTTCATCTTCACAAACATCAGCAACACTGAAATCGGCTTTTGATTGAAGTTTTACATTTACTTCTTTCGAAATCATATCAGAACATCCGTTGTTTGATGTTACGGTTAGTGTTACCATTTTTTTACCAACACTGCTGAATACCTTGCTTGGGTTTTCTGAAAAACTTGTGCTTTCTCCTGCAAAATCCCAGCTAAAACTGCTGATGGCTCCTGCGGGTTTGGTTCCGGTAAAGTTGAAAACCGTAGGACTTAAATTACATACAGCACCGGTTGTAAAGTTAGCCGATGGTGCCTCTGATAATGTGATGCTTTTGGTTAAGGAATCAGCGCATCCAAACTCAGATATAACTTTCATCTTAACAATTTTAGTGCCGGGACTTGTATAACTATGTACAGGGTTAGCAAAATTTGTTACTGTTCCATCCCCAAAACTCCAGTTATATCCCATGTTTCCTATTGGAATGGTAGAGCCGTTGGTAAACGTAATATCTGTTTTATCACATAAAACCGATGATACTGCGTATCGGGCTACAGGACGTGCAAACTGTTGTGCATTTCGGGTCAATGTTTGGCTGCAGCCGTTAGATGTGGCTGTTAAGGTTACTTTATATCCTCCTGCAACAGGGTATTTATTCTTAGGATTTGATTTGGTACTGAATGTTCCATTTCCCAAATCCCATTTATATGCAATGGATCCGGTACTGATGGTGGTAGAGTTTACAAAACTTACACTATCTCCCAAACAGGCATTGAATACCTTAAATCCTATCTTGGGAATTTCGGTAACTACTACCGGAATGGTGGTAGAGTTGGTATAACCATAAGGAACGGTGGTGGTGGTAAGGGTAACATTATAAGTGCCTGAAGTTGGGAATGTAAATACAACATCGGCATCGGTAGAAGTATCGGCCGGGTTACCGGTTCCGAAATTCCATTTATTTAACAAATTGCCTGAAGATACTTTACTTGCATTCGAAAAAATAACATTATCTCCATCGCATACCGGTTGAGGAAATTTGAAATCGGCCACAGGTCGTGGAGCAATACAAATATTTCTAGTAAGAGTAGAATCGCAATAATGTGGGCCAAGATCCATAATGGACACAGTCATTGTTAAACATGAATCTGCTATGGCAGCATCGGCAGTAAAAGTAACTTTTGCATTAGCCGAGCCTGTAGGGGTAGGGGTAGCAGGAGAATAATAGGAGGTGGGTAACACACGTCCGCTTTTTGTACGGAATGCAAAACCTGACATTATCCAGGTACTGCCATATCCTGTATTGGCATATCCTGTAGGAGGGGTTATTTCATAGGTTAATTTATCGCCCTTGGCTACTATATCCGGATTACCCGTAGTGCCCAATGTACTGGGTTGGGTAGTTTGGAATGGAGTTGATTTGATAAATGCTGCACCATTAGGACTTGGCTTAACAGTAACTTTCACGGGTACCCGGCTGCTGGGGCATGATTGTTTTTTGTAATAAACTTCTAAATCAATATAATAGTTGGCTATTTGAGTACCAAATAAGCCTGTTCCATAAATATATTTCCCTCCGGTTACACTTAGTTCAGCATCCGACCAGGTAGAAGCGCCGCTTGTAGCAAACATATCATTACCTGTGGTAGGAGTTGTAGTTATATAAAATCCATAAACAACGCCTTTGGCAAGGGAAGTGGCTGGTATTTTTAAATACCCTCTGTTTTTACCACCCACATTTTGCAAATTAGCTCTTGCATTTATTATTAATGGTGTCCATGCGGTTGAATTAGCTTCAAAGCCTACATACGTATTGGTTTTATAATAAACACTATAGGTGGAATTGGAAATAAACTGATAGAAATCTATAGCAAGACTATCAACAACAATATCATTTTTTGGAGCAAAATCCATCATTGATCCAACATAATACGTAGCGTAAGAACCGGTACAATAGGTAGGTCCCGACATTCCGTTGGCAAGTTTTATAGGTGGCGACATCTTAAATGCCTGTGCATAGAAGGTATTAACTCCCAAAACTAAAGGAGGCGATAAGGTATTTTTTCCTTTAGCCACCACAGTTCCTCCGGTAGCTGAATTATACCAAAGTATAGAATCGCCCTGATTGACAGGGGTTGCCTTGAGAGGAGCCTTACCCGGACCACATTTTATTACATCTGCTACTCCGGGAGTTCCGGCGGGTCCTTGGTATTGGAATGTTACCCGCATGGTATCATTTTTATTAACAGTATCTTTTTTATTATTTGGCAATGATGTCCAAACTTTTAAAGTATAGTTGTTTCCGTCCACGAAATTATAATCAGGGGTTAAAGTAATATTTGCACTTTTGCCTGATGCAAGGGCTGTGTTATATCTGTTTTGCTGCTGCAATGAACCATTAACAGACCAATTTAATTTTACACTATCAATCTGGTTAATTCCACTATTGGTATAGGTTACTGTGAGAGGAGGAGCGCATAAGGGTAAAGTAATTGCCGAAATTCCGGCGTCATTACTTCCTTTTGAAAGATCCATTCCAAAATCTACAATCGCTGCACCAAAACTAGTGCCTGCAGTACTTGAATAAGTTCCCCATATTCGACTACCGATTGAGGATTGTGCCATGTAATTTCCACCAACAGCGGAAGATACCTTCAATTCAAAAATCAAAGATTTTGAAGGGTCGTAAGTAAATGGGGTTTGCAAAGTAATTCCATACCATGAATTTACTGCAGCCCCTGTCATCTGATAACTTGCCTGATAAAAGCAGGTTGTCATTCCTGTTATCCAGGCTGTTGATGTAAAGGTAGTGGCTGTTCCATAATTTTGTCCTAACGAAACGGTATAATCGGTATTGGTAACAGTGCCTGATGCAGCAGAACCCAATCGAAAATAAATTCGGGTAATAGTACCACTGCCTGAAGGAGTTCCTGTTGTTCCGGCGCTATTAAATAAATTTGGCCCGTAAACCCATTGTACCCTATTGGTTGCGCCACCTAAAGGAAAAGTGTTGGAACCTGTAGAGTTATTTGCATTATAATAGGTAGGGGTGGTTTGCCCAAACCCATCTTTAGCCATAAAACTAAATAATATAACACAGGCGGCTACCAATACTTTTGATAATTGTAGTCTTTTTTTCATATAATATTATATTAAAGGTT
>CAYHCM010000095.1:0-2333 GCA_964355045.1 uncultured Chitinophaga sp.
TTTCAAATTTCCACTTTCAAATTTCCACTTTCAAATTTCCACTTTCAAATTTCCACTTTCAAATTTTTATTTTCAAATTCCCAAAAACTCAAATCTCCAAATCAATTCCTTATTTTCGCCCCGCCATGAATAGGCTTACACTTTTTACCATATTATTAATCACAGCTACCGCCATGCAGGGAGAAGTTATTTACAACGTTTCGATACCAAAGCCCGAAACTCATTATGTCCATGTGGAAATGGAGATTACCAATCCGTCTGGAAATCATAGCGATTTTATTATGCCGGTTTGGACCCCGGGTTCCTATAAGGTTAGGGAGTTTTCACGAAATGTAGAGCAGGTTTTGGCTACAGCGGACTCAAAAGAATTGGCTATTGAAAAAATAAATAAAAACACGTGGCGGGTAAATTTTAAGAATGGAATTTCGAAAATTACATTTAGTTATAAAGTATATGCTTTCGACTTTGGTGTTAGAACCAGTTATGTTGACCAGTTTCAGGCATTCATTCATAGCACATCCATATTTATGTATGCCGAAGGATTTCAAAATCAGGTATGCAAAATACATTATACTAAACCTGAGAGTTGGAAACATATTACAGTAGCCTTGCCCGAAATAAGCACGAATACGTTCAGTGCCGAAAATTATGATTTATTGGCCGACAGCCCATTTGCACTGGGCAACCACGAAATTATCAGCTTTGATGCGGGAGGTGTAAAACATAGAGTGGCTATGTTGGGGGAGGGAAATTATGATGTAGAAAAAATTAAAAAAGATTTTATAAAAATAATTGAAAAGGAAGTAGCTATGATGGGCGAACATCCTTCACCTGAATATGTATTGTTTATACAAAATGTGGAATCGGGTGGGGGAGGACTGGAGCATTTGAACAGTCAAACTTCAGTGATACAGCGCTGGGGCTATGGAAACGAGAACAAGTATAAAAGTTTTTTGGCATTGGTTGCTCATGAGTATTTTCATCTTTGGAATGTAAAAAGAATTCGTCCTGTAGAATTGGGTCCTTTTGATTATTCCAAAGAAAATTATACCAAGATGTTGTGGATTGCTGAGGGAATTACTTCGTATTACGATGATTTATTTTTAAAGAGATGCGAAATTTACAAGGAAGACGAGTATCTGAACATTGTGGCGACAGCCATTAATAAATTGGAAAACCTGCATGGTGCAAATATTCAATCGCTGGCTGAGAGCAGTTTTGATGCCTGGATAAAATTTTATTTACCCGATGAAAACAGCGACAACAGCACGATAAGCTATTACCAAAAAGGAATGTTGACTTCATTAATTATTGACCTTGAAATAATAAAACGAACTGGTGGCAAAAAGAAATTGGACCATGTAATGCGATTGCTTTATACCGACTATTATAAAAATAAAAAACGTGGTTTTACAGAGGAAGAATTTGCGCAGGCTATAGAAAAAGTGGCCGGTTCACCCTTTAAAGATTTATTGGAAACCCTTGTTTATACAACCGATTCAATTCCATATTCTAAATATTTACAGTATGTGGGGCTTGAGTTAAAAAATCAGGAATCAGTGAAATTGCCTTTAGGAATAAATACCAAATCAGAGAATGGCAAAACCATTGTAAAATTTGTGGAACTAAATCGCCCGGCATCCAAAGCAGGCCTGAGCGCAAACGATGAAATAATAGCAATTAACGGGTATAGGGTAAACGGCGATTTGGATGATTTTACTTCCCGGTTTAAAGAAGGTGTGGAGGTGGAAATGCTGGTGAGTAGAATGGGAAAATTGATTACTTTGAAAATTATTCCCGAAAAAGACCCAACCGTAAATTATAAATTGGTCAAAATAGAAAAACCAACGGAGGAACAGAAGGTGTTGTTTGATTTTTGGGTTAAGTGATTTTGAAAATGGAAATTTGGAATTTACGGACTAAGGTTGGTCGAAGCTGCTGTCCCCCTTTGAAGGGGGTAGGGGGATGATTTTTAACAATTAAACAAAAAAGCATTTAATCAATTTAACCAAAATGAAATTCTCAGGAAATATACGAAAAATGAAATCCACTTTGGCTGATGTGGTGCAATACCAATTGCCATTGTATGATATTTTAGAACCCAATCATTACATTCCGTTGAACGAATTGATTGGTCAGCGAATCCGAATCACTTTTGAAAATGCCATTCATTGTGTGGTAACAGGGAAAAAAATAAAAAAAACATTTGGAGATGGAATGGGGTATGAAGCATTTATGAATTCGCCGGAGGCTTCGCCCAGTATTATCCGCCCTGAATTAAGCCGCATCCATGAGGGAATAGCCTTACGTGATTACGAATGGGAGATGGAACA
>CAYHCM010000095.1:2433-15416 GCA_964355045.1 uncultured Chitinophaga sp.
CAATGCCCGAAATAGAAGGAACACTAACCGGAATTAAAGGGCAGTATTGGATGATAGATAATGGTTCGGTTCTTAATATCAGAAGTCATGCTGGGTATAGGGTGTCATTCGAGTATTAATTTCGGCCTGTATTTCCAGGTACTGATTAAAAGAACTGCGGCAATAAACGACAATCCGGCTGAGAGATAAAATGCGGAAGAAATGTTGGAAAATTTATTGTTATAAACAGCGGCAGAAATAAAAGAACCTATACCAACACCGATTTCCAAAGCAATGAATAATGTAGAAATGGCTCGTCCTTTATTTTTTGGATTTCCCCAATCTGTAACCCAGGCAAATATTGTAGGATTGTTCATTCCATTAGACAGTCCAACTATACACGTTCCTATATAAAGATGGGTCAAATCTTTAGCATTGGCCATTAACACCAAACCTATCGTAAGTGTAATTAAACCAAAAATCATGGCTGTTTTGCGGCCATATCTGTCCGAAAATTTACCGGCTATTACTCGAATCAAGATTGAAGAAAGCGTCATAATCATTAAAATAACTCCTTTGTTAGGGGCTTTTAATTGGCCTGCCAAATCGAAACCTACGGTAAGAATGGTACCAAACGAAAATACCATTAAAAACATAATGATGGCCGGAAGCCAAACCCGTTTTTCTGCCAAATCATGTTTTTCAAGATTTAATAATCCCATATTGAACGATTGCTTGTTTTTTAAGGTTTCATTTACTTTCCAAAAAACCAGTGCCGAACCTGTAGCCAAAACTGATGAAGTTAAAAACATAGAATTAATCCCAAAAGTTTTGGTCATATAGCTTCCCAATAAAGGGGCTAATCCTGCACCAACATTATTCATCAAACCAAAAAAGCCCATGGCTTCACCGCGTTTTTCATTGGGAACAATATCACTGATATAGGCAGTAGCTCCGGTAGAATTAAATCCTACAGTAAGTCCATGAATAAGCCTTAAAATTAAAAACCCTAAAACACCGGGAACGACAATATAAAGCGAGTTAGTAATAACCGCTACAAAAGTTCCAAATAATATTACAGGAACCCGCCCAATGGTATCGGCCAATCGGCCGCTGAATGGTCGGGAAATGCAAGCCGATAAAGTAAACAAACCTATAATTGCTCCTTTATAATCCTGCCCGCCCATTGAATCTAAATAGCCGGGTAATTCGGGAAGCAGCATATTCATACTTCCGAAAAACAGCAACGACCCAAACGTAATTCTTAAAAATAGGGGTGTGTATAGTGATTTGTTCAATATATAAAAAAAGCACCCTAAGGTGCTTTATCATTTAATTTAGATTTTCCTTTACATACGATTTGCCATCCCAATATCCGAGATAATCGCTCCCCTGCGAACTTCTGCGTAACAAAAACATAGCTTCATGTTTCGAATCTCTGCTTACCAATACATTACTTACTGTTCCTAAATGAGGGTTTTTTACTACTACATTTACGTAATAGGCTCTTTTCTTTTCAACCGGCTTTGTTGAAGGCCTCCCGACTTTTCCTTTTTCATCAATAACTTTTGCCATAATATTTATCTTATCTCTTGTTAATTTATTCTAATTCTAAAATTTGGTCAAACCTAAAATTATAACGCTGACCATGCAAAATTGTTGCCAATTATTTATTCATAACTTATTCACACTCAATTTTTGACTTATTTGTGATGATATTTTTCATTTTTAATAATGCTAAAAGCGCGATACAACTGCTCCACAAAGATTAATCGAACCATTTGATGTGAGAAAGTCATGGTCGAAAGTGCAATTTTGTCATGACAATTACCCAACATTTTTGATGAAATAC
This sequence comes from uncultured Chitinophaga sp., assembly GCA_964355045.1. Lineage (GTDB taxonomy): Bacteria > Bacteroidota > Bacteroidia > NS11-12g > UBA9320 > JABWCE01. The sequence goes on from CAYHCM010000095.1 coordinate 4,265, forward strand.
CAAATGCACCGCCAATTATAAAAACTAATTGCTTAGTCCCGGCCATCATTTTCTTCTCAATATATTTCGAAAACCCTTCTGAAGAATACTCATTCCCCTTTTCATCCAAGGCAATTATGATTGAATCAGAATGCAAATATTTTTCCAATTCGGTTTGTTCAGCTTCTTTCAGTTTATCTATATTTAATTTAGCTTTGTTTTTTACTTCGGGTATTTCTATTATTTCAAAATTTGTATAATGCATTAAACGCGATGTGTATTCTGAAATCCCTTTAATCAGCCAATCAGAAGTTGTTTTGCCTATTACAATTAGTTTTATCTTCAATAACAGTTTATTTATTTAATATGTTCATTATTTCTTTTAAACTTGGTGTTAATATAATTTCTATCCGCCTGTTTTTAGCCCGTGCTTCTTTAGTTTCAGCCCTGTCAACCGGAAAATACTGACCTCTACCGGCTGGTATTATTTTCAACGGATCCACTCCTCCTTCTTTAATCATAATACGTGTAATGGCTGTAGCCCGCAATACACTTAAATCCCAATTATCTTCAAATCGAGCTGTTTTAATAGGCACATCATCGGTATGGCCTTCAATTAAAATATCAAAATCGGTATTGTTTTTCAAAGTTTCACAAAGTTTAAGCAAGGCCTTTTTCCCATTGGGAGCCACATCAACCTTACCCGATGGAAACAATAAAGTTTCGTCAACCGAAACATATACTTTGCCGTCTTTGGAAGTAACGGTAAGTCCACTTTCTTTATATCCGAGTAATGCTTTGGTCAGGGTTTCCTTTAAGGCCGCAACACTTTCATCTTTTTGCTTAATAAGCTGTTCCAATTCCTTAACTTTTTCCTCTCTTTCCTTTAAGCTTTTCTCAATGGAGGTAACGTTATCATTCAGTTTTTTGGCTTCTTCTTCTTTTCGTATAAGATTAGCTTCCTTTTCGTTTAATTCAAGTTCCTTTTTTTGAAGTTTAGTTTCAAGTTCCCGAAGGCTTTTCTTTAGTTCATCTTTGGTAAGAGCTTCGTTGGCAATTCGTTTTTCATAACTTTCGTTCAGCAAATCATACGATTTTTTTACACGCTCATACAATGCTTCCATTTCTTTAAAATCTGCTGAAAGTTTTTCATAGTCCTCCCCTAATGTTTCATTTACTTTCAGCAGGGTTGCATATTTTTCCTTTACCAAATTGTAAAGCGAGTCAATGTTCGTTTTGTCGGTATTCAAAGCATTATACTTGCTTTCAAGTTCGGCAAACTTGCGTTGTGGCACACAACCGTTCAGAATAACAAATGCCAATAGGAAATAAGTAACTTTTAGAATTTTAGTCATAATAGTGCTATTAATTTACAATATAATTTCTTCATCATGTTCATCAAAAATATGAAATTCGCCATAATGCAAAGCAGGGTCGGCCAAAAGATTTACATTAATTTTATAATCCAAACGCCATCTGAATCGTTTTGAAATTATTCCTCTTTTAAAATAAGCCGCCAAAAATGGGTGGGTTATAATTTTTACTTTTTTAAAGTTGAGGCTATGGGCAAGATATTTTACACTTGCTTCAATATCGTCTTCAATATTTTGTGATGAAACTACATAGCCTGTTCCTTTGCACATCGGGCATTTTTCCTCGGTTACTATATTGGTTTCAGGCCTTACTCTTTCGCGGGTTAGCTGCACAAGGCAAAATTTGCTCATTGGCAATACCGTGTGGCTGGCTTTGTCGGTTTTCATGGCCGCCTGAAGTTCATTCACAATTTTCTTTTTATTGTTTCCGTCTTTGGTATCAATAAAATCAATAACTATTATGCCGCCCATATCCCTCAGTTTCACCTGTCGGGCTATTTCTTTAGCCGCCTCTATATTTATCTGATAGGCGTTTTCTTCCTGGCTGTTTTCCTTATTATGATACGAACCGCTGTTTACATCAATTACATGCAGTGCTTCGGTGTGTTCAATAACCAAATAAGCACCACTCGAAAATGAAACCGCTTTTCCAAAACTTGTTTTTAATTGTTTATTTATTCCGAAATGTTCAAAAAGCGATGCCTGCCCCTTATGAATCCTTAAACAATTAACGGCGGCAGATTGAGAATTTTGAAGGTACTTTTCGAGTTGTTTAAAATTTTCAGAATCGTTGGTATAAATACCTGTTAGCCCCATTCCCAAATAATCTCTTAATATTGAAATTGAAAAAGAAGGTTCTCCCAAAACTTTATCACCGGGTTTGGCCGTTTTCAATTTTATTATCATACTATTCCACCGTATGAGTAATTCTTCAAGGTCTTTTTTAAGAATATCTTCCCCAACATTTTGAGCGGCGGTTCGCACCACAATTCCAAAGTTTGAAGGTTTTAATTGATGAACAATGGCCTTTAGCCTGCTTCTTTCAGCTCTTTCAACAATTTTTTTAGAAATATTAACGTGATCATAAAATGGAATTAAAATGCAATACGATCCCGCTACCGTAATTTCGGCAGTTACTCTTGGGCCCTTGGATGAAATGGGTTCCTTTAAAACTTGTACAAGAATCTGTTGGTTTTTTTTGAGTACTTCCGATACATTACCGGTTTTTAATGTTTCAGGTTCAAATTGAAATTTTGTTAAACCATTACCAGTTAATCCTCCTTGTAAACCTATTCGAGAAAATTTTGAAAAAGACTTGATATTGGGGCCAAGGTCAGAATAATGTACAAATGCATCTTTATCTAAACTAATGTCAACAAAGGCAGCATTATTTCCAGGTAGTATTTTTCTGACATTCCCTACAAAAATATCCCCAACTACTATGTTTTTACCTTTTTTTTCCTGGTAAAACTCAGTAAGTCTTTTATCTTGTAAAAAAGCAATTTTTTCATCCTGCGGCGTTACTTCTATATAAAGTTCGTTGGCCACTATTTAAGGAATAAAATTATTTCTTTTTATGTCGGTTCTTTCTTAATCGTTTCTTGCGCTTGTGTGTTGCAATCTTGTGGCGTTTCCTTTTTTTTCCGCTTGGCATATACTATTTTTTACTTAATTTGTTGAGTTTCTAATTTTAATAATATTTCAGCGTACTGCTGATTTTCGGGTTGCAAATGTACTAATTTTTTTAGTCGTTTCTCAGCTTTTTTGTATTGTCCGCTTTGTAAATCTAAAATCATAAGATGATGTTGGGCATCTATATAGTTCGAATCTATGCTTTCTGCCTCTTTTAATAAGCCTACCCCGGTCATTATAGCGCCGCCAAAATATATTATGGCTGTAGCTTTTCGTGTAATTGCAGCAAGATTTTTAGAGTCGGTTTTTAAAATAAGGTCGCAAGCTCTTATTGAATATGCGCTGTAAGTTGTTTTGTCGGCCAATGAATCCGGGTCATGAGTACCCGATTCAAAAAACAGGTTAGCCGATTGCTGAAGCAATTGAGTGTCTTTTTCATTAATACCCTTTAGGTAAAGGGCAAAAGCAGTAAATACATCAATTTTTTTATTTTTTCCGGCATATAATAAGGCTTCGATATTTGAGGTGTTTGCCGAATCTTTTTTAATATTTTCTATTATCGAATTAAGTTCATCATTTGAACCTGAAAATCGTTTGAGAAGATTGAAAATATTTACTTCACCAATCGTTTCGTTTTGGGCTACAATTGGTTTATCGTATTTGGCCGAATTGGTATTAATACCAAACAGGGTAATGGCAATAAGCAAAATGGCAACTATCCCCAGTAGAGACAATTGCCATTTAAGATTTTTATTTAAAAACAATTTTTAATTAATTGTTTAAGCAGCGGCTGCTTTATTTTTAACCTTTTCGCTTTTTTTAATTTTTTCGATAAAAATTTTAGCGGGTTTAAACTTTGGTATAAAGTGTTCGGGAATGGTAAGTTGCGTATTTTTCGAAATATTCCGGGCAACTTTGGTGGCTCGTTTTTTCAGAATAAAACTTCCAAAACCCCTGAAATAGACGTTTTCACCGTCATTCATGGCATTTTTTACAACTTTAAAAAAACTTTCAACAGTTTCCTGAACCGCAATTTTTTCAATTCCGGTTTTTTCTGCTATTTCATTGATTACATCTGCTTTGGTCATATCGTTTTGTTTTTTGAATAGATTTGCAAACAAACTGAAAATAATTTTAAGAAACAAGCACAGTTGTAAGACTTTGTTATTTTTATTATTTTTTTTTGCATCTTTAATTCAGGGAAACATAAAATAGCATGATAAATAAGGGAAATTATGAAGAATTGGGAAATAATTTGCTTTTATGGTTTAAGCAATATAAACGCCAGATGCCATGGCGAAAAACCAAAGACCCTTATACAATTTGGCTTTCTGAAATAATTTTACAACAAACCCAAATAGCTCAGGGAACTCCCTATTTTGAAAAATTTATAACCGGATTTCCGTTACTTAAAAATCTTGCTGAATCATCAGAAGATAAAGTTCTTAAACTTTGGCAGGGTTTGGGATATTACTCAAGAGCCAGAAATATGTTGGAAACAGCAAAACATATTTATTACAATCTGGGGGGTAAATTTCCGGGTAGCTTTAATGAATTATTAAAATTGAAAGGGATAGGCGAATATACGGCCGCAGCTATTTCGTCCATTTGTTATAACGAGCCTATAGCCGTTATTGATGGAAACGTTATCAGAGTTATTTCCAGATTTTTTGAAATAAATGAACCTTTTAATAGCGCAAACGGCAAAAAATTAATTAAAGGATTGGCCAATCAAATTCTCGATGCTTCAAATCCTGCCGAACATAATCAGGCTATGATGGAACTTGGGTCACTTATTTGTAAACCTCAAAATCCTCTGTGTTCCATTTGCCCGATAGCGGCTAATTGTATGGCACATCTGGCTAAAACAGTTTCAAATTATCCTGTAAAAACAAAAAAAAATAAATCCAAAATACGCTATTTCAATTTTATAGTACCGATTTTATCCCATAGCAAAACCTTTATTACCAAAAGAACCGGAAACGATATTTGGGAAAATATGTTCACATTTCCTTTGCATGAAACAGGCAGGGAAATTGGTACTTCAGAATTTATCCCGATAATAAAACAAGATTTTGCAGATTTTGATTTATTAAAAGTAACTTCCTTTAATCATACTTTGAGTCATCAATTAATAAAAGCTTCCTTTTACCTCATAGATTTAGTAGGGTGTGAAAGTAATGAAATGCCTTACAGAGTTTCTGATACCCCACAGCATTATGAAGCCGGTATTACCTTTAAAAAACAGAATAATCAAATTAGCACCGATTTAAAAAATAAATTTACGTATCAAAAAAATAATATCTTTGAAGTTGAAATTAATAGCTTAGCAGAACATTATTCGCTTCCGAGGATTATTACAAAATTTATGGAAAGCAACGATGTAAGTTTTTATTTTAAAGTATAATGTCGGTAAACAAGGTAATTTTATTAGGTAATTTAGGTCGCGATCCGGATGTTCGGTATTTGGAAAATAATCGTGTGGTATCTACATTTCCGCTGGCTACCAACGAGGTTTATACAGATAGAAAAGGCATCAGAGTACGCCAAACTGAATGGCATAATATTGAGCTATGGGATAGCCTTGCCCGCATTGCCGAAAAATATTTAAAAAAAGGATATACCATTTATTTGGAAGGAAAAATAAGAACAGATCAATGGACAGACAAGGAAGGAGTAAGCCGCAGCCAGAAGAAAATAAGAGGGATAAACATTACCATAATAAATAAAGAAAAAACAAAATTTGACCCTGAAATACCATTACCCGATGAAGCTAAAATTGCCGAGCTACAGGAAGGGCTTCATGAATCATTTGCCGATGAAGAGTATCACGAAGGAGATCTTCCTTAAAAATATCAACCAAATTTAATCACACTTGGACCCGGAGCCGTATAACCATTTTTTATTCCTGTTTATTAATCCAAACTGGACATCAAATTTAGGATTAGTAGTCACTTTATTTATTATAATTTTAATTATGCTGGGTATTTCTACGATTACCTCGGCGGCCGAAAATGCTTTTTTCTCACTTACACCAAACGATATTAATGACCTCAGGGAAGACGACAAAAAAACAGCCGAATATGCCATTAAATTATTGAAGGAACCTGATGAAGTAGTAGCCGGTAAAAGCCTGCTGGCAAGCATCCTGCTTATAAATAATTTTACAAATATTTTTGTTGTTATAAGTTCATCACTACTATTAAGTATGATTTTTGAACTTGAATTATATCCTGTGGCCGGATTTCTGTTCGAAGTGGTTTTAATAACATTTGTAATAGTATTGATAAGCGAAGTAATACCTAAAATATATGCCACTCAAAATGCTATTCGTGTGGTTCACCAAATATCAATTCCGCTATATTATTCCCAAAAAGTTTTAAAACCATTTATTTGGGTACTTACCCGAAGTTCTGATTTTTTGGATAAATATTTTGAAACCAAACAGCAATCGGTATCGCTTGAAGAACTGAATCATGCCATAGAAATAACCACCGATGAAGATCTAACGGATGAAAAAAATATTTTAAAAAGTTTAGTAAATTTTGGAAACATAAGTGCCAAGCAAATTATGAAATCAAGGCTCGATGTAATGGCTGTTGAACAGCATATTTCGTTTGACGAATTGATGGTAAAAGTAACTGAGTGGAGCTATTCGCGAATACCTGTATATGAAGAATCGTTTGACAGTATAACGGGGGTTTTATACATTAAAGACTTGCTGCCATATATTAATGATAATGCAACATTAGATTGGAATACCTTGCTACGACCGGCTTTTTTCGTTCCTGAATTTAAGAAAATTGACGACCTATTGAATGAGTTTCAGGAAAAACATATTCACATGGCAGTAGTTATTGACGAATACGGTGGCACATTGGGTATTGTTACGTTGGAAGATATTTTGGAAGAAATATTTGGGGAAATAAAAGATGAATTTGATGAAGATGAAATGAGCTATTCAAAGCTGGATGATTATAATTATGTGTTTGAGGGAAAGATGTCAATCAATGATTTTATGAAAATTACAGAAGTGGAATCGGGATATTTTGATGATGTAAAAGGCGAAGCCGATTCGCTGGCCGGCTTAATAATGGAAATAACGCAGAATATTCCTTCGGCAGGTGATAAAATAGAATATGGACAATTTACTTTTATTATTGAAAGTGCCGATAAACGAAAAATCAATCGCATTAAAACCATTATTGATCCTGCAAAAATAGAAGACGAATAATGCATAAAATTTTACTTTCATTGTTCTTTATTTTTATAATGAATTCCTGTATGGAGCCATCATTGCCCAAGCAGCATGCCTATCCGCAAATTGATTTTCCAAAACATGAATACACTAATTGGAAGGCAAACGGGATTCCCTATTCATTTGATAAACCTGTTTATAGTGTCATGCAAGCTGACACCAACGGTACATTCTGGTACAATCTTACCTATGTTCCATTTAATGCCACCCTGCATTTGAGTTATCAAAAATTCAATAATTTACTTCAATTGGACACCTTGATTCACGATACCCGCAGCCTCGTTTATAAACATACTGTAAAAGCCAGTGATATTATTGATGTGGAAATTAAAGACAGCAATAACCGAAGCGGGATGTATTATTTATTGGAAGGGGAAACCGCTACCCCCTTTAATTTTTATTTAACCGATAATAAGTCCAACTTTTTCAGGGGAGCCTTGTACTTCAATAGCTATACTACCATTGATTCAGTAGGGCCTATAGTGGATTTTATTAAAAAGGATTTGGGTCAAATGATAAGGAGTTTTAGGTTTGATTAGGTATTTGGATTGATATTAGAATTTGCCTTAAAACCTTACCTTTGGCAAAAACAAAATACTCCGAATGTTTGAACAAACTTTTAAAAATATTGATGACATACTCCACAAGGATGCCGGTTGTAGCAGTGAGTTGGATTATGTAGAACAAACCTCTTGGGTGTTGTTTCTGAAATACCTTGATGATTTAGAAACCGAACGAAAGACCAAAGCCGAATTGGCCGGAAAGACGTATGAAAACCTTATTGCCAACGAATATAGCTGGAATGTATGGGCTGCCCCTAAAGATAAAGACGGTAAGATTGACCATCAAAAAACAGATACCGGTGACGACCTGAAAGATTTTGTGGACTTAAAACTTTTCCCGTATTTAAAAAAGTTCAGAACGGATGCAGTTACTGCTGATACGTTGGAATATAAAATTGGAGAAATATTTAGCGAGCTTAAAAACCGAATGCAAAGCGGCTATAATCTGCGTGAAGTTATAAACCGCATTGACGAACTCCGTTTCAGAACTCATGTGGAGAAACATGAAATGAGCCACCTGTATGAAGCCAAAATACAAAACATGGGCAATGCAGGCCGCAATGGCGGCGAATATTATACCCCCCGCCCGTTAATTCGAACCATTGTAAACGTGGTAGCCCCTGAACTTGGCCAAACTATTTACGACGGTGCTGTAGGGTCAGCAGGATTTTTGTGTGAAGCTTTTGATTATTTAAAAGAACATAATAAAAACCGCAGTACAGCCCAAGACGAAACCTTGCAGAAAAAAACTTTTTACGGCAAAGAGAAAAAATCATTGGCTTACATTATTGGTACCATGAATATGATTTTGCACGGTGTGGAAGCACCCAACATTGTGCATACCAATACCCTTGCTGAAAACCTTGCCGACATACAGGAACGAAACCGCTACGATATAGTATTAGCCAATCCGCCATTTGGAGGGAAAGAACGAGCCGAAGTGCAGCAAAACTTTCCGATAAAAACCGGGGAAACCGCCTCGCTGTTTTTACAGCATTTTATAAAAATACTGAAAGCAGGTGGCAAAGCAGGGGTGGTTATTAAAAATACTTTTTTGAGCAATACTGATAATGCCAGTATCAGTTTGCGCAAGTTGTTGCTCGAAAACTGCAATCTGCATACCGTGTTGGATTTGCCGGGTGGCACATTCACCGGTGCCGGAGTAAAAACAGTGGTGTTGTTTTTTGAAAAAGGAACACCAACCAAAAAAGTGTGGTTTTACCAACTGAACTTAGATAGAAACCTTGGCAAGACCAATGCCCTGAGCGAAAAAGATCTGGAGGAATTTGTCACCCTGCAACAGGTAAGGGCTACCCTTGCGGTTGCCCCGAACACCGAAAACTCCTGGACCCTGAATATTAAAGACATTGACCAAACTACCTACGACCTGAGTGCCAAAAACCCCAACAAAAAAGAAGAAGCCGCCTTACGCCAGCCATTGCAAATATTGGAAGAAATGAAAAAGTTGGATAAGGAAAGTGAAGAAATTTTAAAGTCACTAATGCAACTGATATGAGCGAAAACCAATTTATACTTTCAAATATTGAAAACCGCATTTTTACAATCAGAGGTGTTCAGGTAATGATAGACAGGGATTTGGCTGACATGTATCAGGTAGAAACAAAAGTTCTGAATCAAGCTGTAAAACGAAATATGCTGCGTTTCCCTGATGGATATCGTTTTCAATTGACAGATAAGGATGTTGACTCTTTGAGGTCACAAATTGTTACCTCAAGTGGAGATGATTCTTTAAGGTCACAAATTGTGACCTTAAAGAAAGGAAGAGGTGAACACAGAAAATTTCTCCCTTACGCCTTTACCGAACAAGGAGTAGCCATGCTTTCCGCAGTTTTAAAAAGTGATATTGTCATACAGGCTAATAGGAATAGAAGCTCGGTAAATATTTTAAAGTCACTAATGCAACTGATATGAGCGAAAACCAATTTATACTTTCAAATATTGAAAACCGCATTTTTACAATCAGAGGTGTTCAGGTAATGATAGACAGGGACCTAGCGGAACTTTATAACGTAAATGTCAAGGCACTCAATCAAGCAGTAAAAAGAAATTACATTCGGTTTCCTGAGCAATACAGGTTTCCGCTTACCAATCATGAAAAAAATGAACTGGTCACAAATTGTGACCGGTTCAAAAATTTGAAACATTCTTCAACAAATCCTTACGCCTTTACCGAACAAGGAGTAGCCATGCTTTCCGCAGTTTTAAAAAGTGATATTGCCATACAGGTAAGCATGCAAATTATTAACGCCTTTGTGGCTATGCGAAAAACTCTGGCCAATAATCAGGGGATAATACAGCGATTGGATGGCATTGAAAAAAAACAATTGGAAAGCGAACAAAAATTTGAAAAGATATTTACCGCCTTGGAGAAAACGGATGTGATACCTGCACAGGGTGTTTTTTTTGACGGACAGGTGTTCGATGCCTATCAATTGGTTTCAAAAATTATTCGTTCAGCCAAAAAACCTATAGTTTTAATTGATAATTATGTGGACGACACGGTGCTGGTACAATTGGGCAAAAAAAATAAAAATGTAGCCGTAACCATCCTTACCAAAACCATAAGCCAACAATTGGCCTTGGATGCAAAAAAAGCAAATGCGCAATACCCAACCATAGTAGTAAAAGAGTTTAGCCAAAGCCACGACCGTTTTTTAATAATTGATGAACAGGAAGTCTATCATTTGGGGGCATCGCTCAAAGACCTGGGTAAAAAATGGTTTGCTTTTTCTAAATTAGACAAAAGCTCGGTGAGTATTTTAAACTTGATTGCAGGGCTGATATGAAGAATGAAATTATTTTATATCGCCCCAATGAAATAGCGGAACATATCGAAGTTAGGCTTGATGAAGAAACTGTTTGGCTGAATAGAAATCAAATAGCGTTACTTTTTGGCAGAGATGTAAAAACCATTGGTAAACATATCAACAATGTTTTTTCGGAAGGTGAATTGGAAAAAAAAGTGGTTGTCGCAAAATTTGCGACAACCACAACTGTCGCAAAATTTGCGATATTTCAAAATGAAAGAATAGGAGTATGAAAAACGAAATAATACTATATAGCCCCGATGAACTTGCAGAACATATTGAAGTAAGAATTGACGAGGAGACTGTTTGGCTTACCCAACAGCAAATGGCTGCACTTTTTAACCAAACCAAGCAAAATATCAGTTTGCATATTAATAATTGCTTCAAAGAAAATGAGTTAGAGTCAATTTCAGTTGTCAAGGAATCCTTGACAACTGCCAAAGATGGAAAAAAATACACAATAAAATACTACAACCTCGATGTTATTATTTCAGTTGGCTACCGGGTGAAATCTAAACA
>CAYHCM010000096.1:0-14609 GCA_964355045.1 uncultured Chitinophaga sp.
CAAGGTTCTGATGGTGTCGAAACCAATTTTTATTTCGAGGTCTGGTGGGTACAAAATTTTTTAATATTTGGCTGTAAATTATTTATTTTTTTTCGAGTCCATTCGTCTTGCGTCAGCTGTCCCCCTTATAAGGGGGTAGGGGGATGTGTTTGTTTATAAAGGCGATATTAAAAATTCCAAAAACACACCCCTAACCCCTCTCGAGAGGGGAATTGCTCCGACAAACTTTTGTTCGTAATTTGCAGGCTTCCCATTTTCTATTATTCAATAAACACACCCCTAACCCCGCTCAAGAGGGGAATTGCTCCGACAAGATTTTGTTCGTGACTTTTAAACATTCCTTAACATCCCCCTACCCCCCTTCTCCATTTTACAGCCCATCCCACAAGGGGGAATCTGCTCCTACAAACTTTTGTTCGTTATATTCAAATTTTCCTAACATCCCCCTACCCCCTTCTCCATTTCGCAGTCCACCTCACATGGGGGAATTTGCTTCGACAATCTTTTATTCGTGATATTCAAATTTCCTTAACATCCCCCTACCCCCTTCTCCATTTCACAGCCCATCCCACAAGGGGGACTTGCTCCGACAAAGGTTTGTTCGTGATTTTTAAATTCATAAACATCCCCCTTCTCCATTTTACAGCCCATCCCACAAGGGTGACTTGCTCCGACCGAATTATCTTCGTAATTTTCAAATTTCGATTTTCAAATTTCCATTTTCAATTCTCCAAATGTCAATTCTCCAACCGGTTTAAATTTTCAACCACTTCTTCCAGCATTTTAGCAAAGTCAGAGGGGTGGTTGCTGTAATATTTAAAACTGGAATCCATTTGCCATTGCTCTATTTTTTGTTTTTTATAAATAAACTGATAGGTGCTGTCCAAAAGAATTTTAGTATTGTAACCGTATTTCTTAAGCACTTTGTCATTGCCTTCGGCCAATACAATATCTGTAAGAATGGTTATCATTTTTTTTCTTGGTAAATGATAGCCTGAGTATGCTTTTACTTCTTTTTCTTTGCAGGCCGCAAAAGTTAGGACAAATAATAATATGATACCGACCGTTTTCATTTTGGCAAAAGTACAATGATTAAGCAAAACCTTGAAAAAATAATACAGCAGTTACCGCAGGAAGTTCAATTGGTGGTGGTTTCAAAATTCAGACCTGTTGAACAATTGTTGGAAGTTTATGCAGCAGGGCAAAGGGAGTTTGCCGAAAACCGTGTTCAGGAAATGGTGGCTAAATACCTTGAATTACCTAAGGATATAAACTGGCATTTAATAGGGCATTTGCAAAGCAATAAAGTAAAATATATTGCTCCTTTTGTAAAACTTATTCATTCAGTTGACAGTGTGGAATTGGCCATGGAAATAAATAAACTGGCCATTAAAAATGGCAGGGTGATATCAGTGTTGATGCAGTTTCATGTAGCGCAGGAAGATTCAAAATTTGGACTAAAAACGCAGGATGCTGAGACCGTTTGTAAACAAATTTCAGAATTACCAAATATTGAAATAAAAGGAATAATGGGAATGGCAACTTTAACAGAAGATGAAACATTAATCAGAAAAGAGTTTAAAAAATTAAAATCAATTTTTGATACCCTAAAAGAAAAATATTTTAAGAATAAAGATTTCTTTAATACCCTATCTATGGGCATGAGCGGCGATTTTAAAATTGCCGTGGAAGAGGGGAGTACATTGGTACGAATAGGGAGTTTGGTTTTTGAATAAAATATAACACATAAAAAAAAACCGTGAGAATCCCCACGGTTTTTTTTATAATAAATAAAACAATTTTTTAATCTGATGTACCCTTTAATAGGTAGATAAACCCAAGATTAAATGGAGTAGAACCGCTATCAAACATAAAATCAAACCCGGTTGTTTTGGTCTGGCTATGGCTATCGTCCTTTATATTGTATTTATAAGTATTCGATGATAATGTTAGGGCTGAAAAACTGCCAACCAACATAAATTTTGGTCCAATTTGGTAAGCTAACCCAAAGTCGAACATACCCTGCAAAGAAGATAATTTGCTTTCAGTTTTAAATTCGATAGAAGGACCGCCGGTTGGCGTTGTTGTTTCTGTACTAGTTCCATTCATCGAAGTTATACTTAACCCGAATCCGCCAAAGGTGTGAAGATTCTCATTTATATTCCAGAATTTACGGGCAAAAATACCAAATACAGGCCCTGCCTCTTTGTCAAGTTCAACTACTGTTGCGTCAGGGCTTGTTTCCTTGTAAGTGTATTCACTACTTATTCCTGCAAAACCAATAAACGCTCCAATTGCAAGATTATCGCTGATAAAATAACTGCACTCAGGTGCAACAAAATAGGTTTTGTCTTTTGAAGGTTCCCCCTTAACCGTAATTGATCCGTTTTTGGTTTCACCAACAGATTTCATGCTGCTAAAACCAAGTGCTAAACCACCGTAAATACTACCTTTAGGAATTTGTGAGACTGCCTGCAAAGAGGCCATGATTGCGATAATTAGGATAAGCTTTCTCATAGTTAATTTTTATAAAGTGAAGAACAAAAATATGTATTATATCTTAACTCGCAATAAATTAAAATTATTTATTATAAAGAGGATTAGAATTTAAGTATTCGTCCACCAATCCATTCATAAAATTTATAATATCCTGCTTATCCTGTTCAGTCCATTCGCGTGGTGTTGGTTTATTGGTTGAAATATCAAAATGTTTTTTCAGGTTTATATCCAAATAATAATTGGTTTGGGGGTGAAATTTAAACCCTGAATCATAAAAGTCAATAACTTCACGCAGGGTTTTAAAACGTCCGTCGTGCATATATGGAGCGGTATATTTTAAATTAATCAGAGCGGGAGTTTTAAATTTTCCGAGGTCTTCAGCATTTCTTGTAACGGCATATAATCCGGGGTCGTTGAGTGTATTTAAATTGAGGCCATTATTGGCAAATTTAAAATTCGTCATAAAATTTCCCAATTCATGACAATGAAAACAATCCCCTTTTTTTTCATCCAAAAAAACCAATAACCCCCTTTTTTCGGAAGCATCCATTTTAGAAGTATCCAGTGGTTTTGGGGTATAGGCAATTATTGTACGCATAAATTGAGCTATTGCTTTGGCTGTATTGTCAAAGGTAATTTCATCATTGCCAAAGGCAGCTGAAAACATTTTTTGATAATCCGTATTACTTTTAAGTTCTTCAATCAAAATCCCCAAATCCTGATTCATTTCGTTTTGGCTTGTAATGGGATGAAAAATTTGTTCCTCCAATGTTTTGGCCCGGCCATCCCAAAAAAACGAATTTGCATACCCTAAATTAAATAAAGGCATCGAATTTTTTCCGCCCAAGACCCCTGTAATTCCTCTGCTAAAGCGAACGGCCGAATCAACAAATGAGGCATTTTGCTGATGGCAGCTTGCACAGGCCTGTTTATTATTGCCAGATAAAAGGGGGTCATAAAATAATTTTTTTCCAAGCGCAATTCCTTCTACAGTTAGTGGATTGTACGAAGGCATTTTCATAGGAGGGAAATTTGGAGGCAAAATCAATTCAAATGGGGTGGCGGGGGTTATTTCTTTTGGGGTATCATCCTTGCAGCCTGTGGCTATAAGAACAAAAACAAAGAAGCTGATGGATAAGAAAATCTTAATTTTATTAATCATAACTAAATACAATTTTACAAAACAATGGTGAATTAAACTAAGCCACACATAAAATCATGATATTGATTCGATAAATATTGAATAAATTGCGCCCTTATTCAATGAGGTTCATTTACACGCTGTGTGCAGTTGTTTTAGGTTTAATTTGTTTTGCACAAAAAGCTGAAATAAGAGGTTTTGTTTATAATAAAAAAACGGGCGAGACAGTACCGTTTGCCAATGTATATCTTCGAGAAACCTATCAGGGAGTGAATTCGGATGAGGAAGGACTTTATGTTTTAACAAAAATAAATCCGGGAACATATACACTGGTTGCCAAGGCTATTGGCTATGATTCTTCAGTAATTAATATACAACTTATAGCCGGCAAACTTTATACAAAAAATATTTTATTAAATGAAACCGGAATTAGCCTTGGTGAAATTAATATTTCAGCCGAAAGGCAAAAGAAGAAAAAGGATGTTTATATTTCGGTAACAAATATTACTTCCAAAGAATTAAAAATGATACCAAGTATAGGGGGAGAGCCTGATTTGGTGCAATTTTTACAGGTATTGCCAGGTGTGGTTTTTTCGGGCGATCAGGGCGGACAATTATATATCAGAGGCGGCTCACCCATCATGAATAAAGTTTTGTTGGATGGCATGACACTCTATAATCCCTTTCATTCCATAGGTTTGTTTTCGGTTTTTGATTCGGATATTTTAAAAAGTACAGATGTATATAGTGCCGGATTTGGGGCTGAATATGGCGGCAGAATATCAGCTATTGTAGATGTCAAAACAAAGGATGGCGATAAAACCAATGTTAAAGGTAAAATTAATCTAAACACCTTCACGTCAAAATTTATGCTGGAGGGCCCGTTAAAGAAATTTAACCCTGCTGATGGAAGTAGCAGCACGTTTATTATTTCATATAAAAATTCGTTTTTAGATAAATCATCCAAACTTTTTTACAATTATGTAGGAGCCGATAAGTTGCCGTATTCGTTTGAAGATATTTATGGAAAAATTTCATTCAACAATTCGAATGGATCAAAAATAAATTTTTTTGGGTTTCACCAAAAAGACAATGTTGATTTTAAAACAGCTTCAAAATATGGCTGGATATCTAAAGGCTTCGGAAGTAAGTTTTATCTATTGCCACAGGGTTCCACCACACTTATTAATGCTACATTTACCTGGAGCAATTATGATATGGTGCAAAAAGAAGCCGATTCAAGGCCGCGTAGTTCGGGTATAAACGGGTTTTATGCAGGTATGAATTTTACCAATTTTATGGGAGATGATGAGTTTCAGTACGGCATTGAAATAAACGGTTTCCGAACCGATTTTAAACTTTATAATTCAGCCAATCGCTTCATTGATCAATATAATAATACCACTGAATTGAATGGGTTTGCACGCTATAAATTAATAAATAAGTCGAAAAAACTGATTCTTGAGCCAGGTTTCCGGTTTCAATATTACGCCTCATTCGGCGATTTTAGTCCGGAGCCAAGATTAAGAGCCAAATATAATTTTAGTAAGCGATTACGGTTAAAAGCTTCAACCGGAATGTATTCACAAAACCTTATGAGTGCCTCAAGCGACAGGGATGTTGTCAATTTATTTTACGGGTTTTTATCAGGCCCTGATGAATTTCCGCAACAGGTAGGGCGTAAAACTTTTACCAACCGTTTGCAAAAAGCTGTACATGGGGTAGCCGGAGTTGAATATGATTTGAACAAGGAAAATGAAATTAATTTTGAAGTTTATGTTAAAGAATTTACCCAACTTACAAATATAAACCGCGATAAAATATTTGATGACAATACCGAAAATCAAAAACATCCCTGGTATTTGCGAAATGATTATATTGGTGAAACAGGAAGAGCTTTCGGGTTTGATATAACCTACAAATCAAGCTATGATAAGCTTTATTTTTGGTGTGTTTATTCTTACAATAATGTATCGCGATTTGATGGTGTAAAAACCTATCAGCCCCACTTCGACAGGCGGCATAATATTAATTTGCTTGGTACATATAAATTTTTGAAGGATGGTTCATTACAGGTAAGTGCCCGATGGAATATGGGTTCTGGGTTTCCTTTTACTCAAACTCAGGGTTTTTATGAGTATCTTGGTTTTAAGGATGGGGCAGCTACAGATTATACTACTGATAATGGGCAATTAGGTGTAATATATGCGGGGCAAAACTTAGGAAGGTTGCCATACTATCATCGTTTGGATGTATCGGCAACCAAAACTTTCAAAGTAAAACATAGCAACGGAACATTCCGAAATATTGAGGCAATATTTAGCTGTACGAATGTTTATAATAGATTCAATATTTTTTATTTCGACAGGGTAAAATATAAACGCGTAAACCAACTGCCCATTCTACCGAGCCTGGCCGTGAGTTATTCATTTTAATTTTTCTTTGCCACAGAAACTCTATGGTACAAAAGAAACACCAAAATTATTAGTGAATTTTAGTGCTTTAGTGTTTTGGTGGCAATCAGTCCTAATAAATTTCTTCCCGTTGCGATAAAGCCGATTCTTCCATAATTATTTTTAAGGAAGTATCATGAGGTTGAAATTTTGCAGAATCCAACTGAGCCATCATTGATAGCAGGGATTGATGTTTTTCCTGCAAGTCTCTGTCGGAAAGGAGGGCTGATTTGATTTCGGCTTCTAAAAGTTCGCCGGCCTCGCCATAAATAAAAAGAATTAAGTGTTCTTCAGTAAAAGTATTGGTCATATCATACGCTAATTAAAAAATTTATCTTCAAATATAAAACGACCTTTATACATAAATGGTATAAAGGTCGTGAAGAAAAATTATAAATAGCTGAATTGTAGATGTATAAATTTACCGGAGAGTCAAGGCTTTCTCCTCAATCATCCGGCGCAGATTGTGAAGAGCATATCGCATACGGCCTAAAGCGGTGTTAATACTAACCTGAGTAATATCAGAAATTTCCTTAAAGCTCAAATCAGCATAATGACGCAAAACCAAAACCTCCTGCTGTTCCTGCGGTAATAATTTTATAAGTTCTCTTACCTTTGCCTCTTTTTGATTTTGAATAATTTCTTCTTCACGGTTCACATCATAAATTGGCAAATTTTTAAAAATGTCCTCTCCGTTTTCTCCTGTTATTGTAGGCATTTTACTTTTACGTCGGAAATAATCAATGGATAAATTTCGCGCAATGGTAATAACCCACGGGAGATATTTGCCCTCTTCGGTGTATTTTTCAGATTTTACCGTTTTAATAACTTTGATAAAAGTTTCCTGAAAAATATCTTCAGCTATGTATCTGTCGTTTACAATCAGATAAATAGTAGTAAATACTTTCGATTTGTACCTTTTGAGTAACATTTCAAAACACGCTTCATTACCATTACGGTAATTGTGAATCAGTTGTTGATCGGAAATTTGATAATTTTTCATAATACCTAACTTTTGTTAAAACGTAATAAAATCCTATAGCCTGTCTAAATTTTTTGGATAAGATTTTGAGTAAAGATATTACGTATAAGCGGTATATGTTTTTGAAATCGAGTGCTAATAACGACATAATTATTAGAATACAAAATTATATTTTTAAAATTTTATCGAAACTTGCTTTTTTTTGTTTGTAATTTTATTTCAATCTTATTGTTTACAGGCAATTTGGCATATTGTCAGATTTGTGTCATTAGAAAAATTAATTATTTTTTGTCAGCTAATAAGTTAAAAAAATTAGTTTTGAACCACAGGATGATAAACACATTAATAAAAACAGTATTTTTTTTAGCTCTTAGTAATATTTTTAGTTTTATAGCAGCTCAAAGTCTTATAATTCCAACCTCAGAAACAAAGCAAAAAGTTGTAGCCTTAATTGATTTACACCAACACGGGCAGCTTTTGGTTTCACAAAAAGATAACGAAAACACCTTATACCTTGTATTAATTGATAATACATTAAAGCAACAATGGGAAGTTAGTTATCCATTTGAGGATGGTAATGGAAAAAAGGCAGCCAATTTTTTTACATTCTTGCATGATTCAACCACCCTTTATATTACCAACCAAAATAAGCAGAATTATGTAGGGCAAATAGATATTGAATCGGGAGATATGATTTATGAACAGGTTATTGAACGAACATCCGATTTGCGACAAGGCGATTTTTATATTTCGAAAGATAAACTGATTCAGGCCAATACCGAAGGAAATTTATTAAGACTTCAAAAAATTAAAAATAATACCCTTGTCACAGTTGGCGAAATATTACCAAGAAGCTCTAATGAGGCCGTAAAGAATACCTCAGTTCAAATAATAAAAATAAGCGATGATACCGTGTTTGCATATCAATCATTGCCTGATTACAATCACCGCCGCTTGAATATAATCATGTATAAGTTTGGACTACATGGAAAATTAATTGATTCCGCTCATAATACACTGGAGTTAACCCGATATGCATTTGCATTTAACTCCACTATGGACCTGAACTGCCAGTTTATATTTGATTATAAAAACAGGATTTATATGTTTGGAAACCTTGCCCCAAAATTATCAGATAAATTTGGGCAGTTTCCGGCAAGCGATGAATCACGGGGGTTTTGGTGGGCTTCATTTGATGAATCCATGCACACCCAAAATTTCAACTTTTATCCTTTTACTTTTATTTATCAAAAAAATGAAGACATAGTATTTGGACAACAAAAATATTGGGGCGTAAAAGCTGACGGTGACAGCGGTTTCTTTTTGAATATGAATTTAATTCCAGGAGGTATTTATACCGGAAACCTTACCTGTTATATAAACAAACGCGGTGAACTGAAAGGATTAACCAATAACGATAACAAAGATAATATTATGCGTTGCAATCCTATATTTTCGAGACAGTATATAAGAAACTCGGATGTATTGGTCGTAAACGATGAATGGAATTTTTATTCAACACATCATTTTGGAAAATTAAATTATTATCCGGCCTTTCATTCCAAATATACCAAAGCCATTATTGAACGGGCAAATAAATACCCGGACGAATCCGAAAAATCAGAATTGGCCTATACTATATTATATAAGGATGGATTTGCAATTATAGCCGAATATTATTATAAGAAGAAAAAGGAGGTGAGGTTTGAGATTGTGAGGTAGAGGGTAGATAGGAAAATTGAGCAAGGACCGCTGGGCTTAACCTCGCTCCGGAATTGAGGAAAAGGGCGATGAAAAAGAATTCTTAAAATAGTCGAATCGGACGGAAGCACATTTTAACCTTATATACTTGAGGCCCAAGTGATATTGGCCATGTTGAAAATTTTTCATCGTTATACCAATATAAAATGGGTCCCTGTTCTTCAGAGAAAGGATTATATATAAAATGGGAAGAAGTCAAGTACAATCTATCAAGTTTGAAATTGCCAACAAGTTTCCAGTTTGAAGAAATTAAATAAAATTCATATCCGGATGGCAAATACCAGTCATCGTATCCGTCTATTACAAGATCATAACAGATACGTGCCGCCGTTTGCTCTAAACCAAATTTTTTAACACTGTTCTCTGTATTTTCCTTGCCAGCTCCATAATAATTATAAATATCACCACCCCAAATGGCTGTATCGTTTGGGTTATATGGAGCTAACACAATTCCATGAATTTGCCCGGAATCTATGGTTGGAAGGATATAACCTATAATGCCTCCTCCATAAAGGTCACCAACGATTAAGTGGGCTGGGTTAGTTACTGAAAGCTCGTTTCCATAAAAGACCCCCGAATTAGTAACTGCAAATACCCTTACATAATATTTGGTGCCTTTCTTTAAATCAGGAAGCTGACAAGTAAAATAGGATGTATCTACATTATTTAAGGTTTTATTTTTATCAATTGTCGGGTTTTGAAGTGTATCCCAGCAAATTCCCTTTTCAATTATGGGTAAATCATCATGACTAAAAACATATCCATTACAGCTAAAGTTTCTTCCAAATTGCGTAATTGAAAGTGTTTTAATTTCAGGTTCAGGGGTTTTGGGTTCAACACAAACTTTGTCTTTACACCCTAAAAATAGGATAAAGCATAAGAATACAAAAACTATAATTGGGAATTTCATTAACTAAATAAACGTAAAGGAATAGAAAAAATTGCTCAGTGCCATTCCTAAGAGCTGATTCGTGTCTTCATAAATGCAGAACTATGTACATCAAAAAAAATATATTTACACCGCCACCTCCAATTTAAAATCACTCGTTTCACGAAACTTAATATCCGGATTATTGCTTTTGGCCATTTTATTAAAAACGAATACAAAAATTGTTAATTTTGAGATATGCTAAATTTTGATTCAAATGGACTATTAACTCCAAACACTAATATTGTGGCATCAATAACCGAAATAAAATACCACTTTGTAGATGCTATTTCTTCTAAAACAAGGCTTGAAAATTTTGAAAAATATATTCGGTATTCTGATGAACTAAAAAAACTTTTAAATGTCGTTACTCTAAAACAATGGATTAACGGCTCATTTGTAACAAAAATTAGTAATCCCGGTGATATTGATTTAGTAACTTATATTGATTTTGAATTGCGATTAAAGTTCCAAATTGAATTACAAAATTTTGAAGCAAAGAGAGCAAATGAATTTTATGGAGTAGATGCCTATCTATTGACCGAATTCCCGGAAAATCATCCAAAATATTTTTTATTTCAAAGTGATAGGGCTTATTGGATAGAGAGATTTAGCCGAACAAGGCGCGACAGTGAGGGTAAAAAGAACCCTAAGGGATTTCTTGAAATAAATTATTAGCTTTGCATAATGAATGATGCAAAAAAATATAAGCTAATGGACTTAATAGAAGATATTAAAGAAGTTGATGCAATGATTAAACTTCATTCATCTGATAGTTCAGCAATGATGCTTGAGCAATACAGGTATAAGAAGGATAAGCTAATCAGTTATTTAATTGATGATTTAGTTGAACCTGAATTAAGGTCGGCTAAAAGTATGTTCATTATTAAAATTGTAATTGAAAAATTTTACCCAAACCTATTAAATGAGGCCAAGGCAGATATCAATAACGAATACCTTAACGAATTGGAAGCTATTTTAGTTTAAAATGAATTAAGCTTTCACTCCACCCTCGGAACATTTACACCGCCACTTCCAATTTAAAATCACTCGTTTCATGTAACATAATATCAGGATTATTGCTTTTGCCATTTGCAATGCAAAGGCCGTTTGGGTTAATATCACCGATTTACTCCGCTGATTTACCTTGCGTAAGACGAGAACTCGGTTGCGCAAATGTATAGTAGTTCGTTGTAATTTCTCCGAGACGCCAAGCTAAGCAAGGGTGACCCTGCGTTTGGGAAAATGGGGAGTGTGTATCACTCTTTCAAAAATTTTCCATTAAAAATATTTTCCTTAGTAATAATCCTGAAATAATAATTTCCGGAAGCAAGCCTACCAATGGATATATTAAATTCATTTGAATGGATATCTTCTATATGCATAATCTCTTTCCCCTGAATATCCGTAATTACCACAACGGCATCGAAAATACTTACAGACCTGGAAATCTTGAATTCCAGCAATCCGTTTGATGGGTTAGGATTACAAACAACCTTTGGAGTTTGGCTAATGCCTGAACCACTATTTGTTAAATTAATAACAATTGTGCAAGAATCGCGGTTACCGGCCTTGTCTGATACTACAAGTTTTAATTTCATGCCATTCACTAAATGCAGCCTTCCAATAAAAAATGAACCCGATGTGTCAATATCTGTAGAACCAATGAGTAAACTGTCATTAAGAATCAACGCTGCATTTACATATCCTGAGATGTTCAAATAAGCATCAGTTATAGTTCCTGACTTGCCGCTGATGGACGTGTCGTTTACAATTAACGAACCGCAGTTTATCGTGGGTGCAGTTGCATCTATTGGCAATACCGACAACACCATTGCCCCTAATTGCGCGTCAATCAATTGCCCGTTCTGTGCCAGGATTCGTGAAGCAGTATCAACGTTTAACAGGTATCCGTTATACGGCGCATTTCCCAAAGCCCTTATAGTATAAGAGGCAAAGGGAACCGGATTGGCAATGACCATGGAATTATTGAGTTGAGCCCTTAACCTTATTTGTCCCGGTATAGTAGTGTCAATACTAGCACTTGTGCATTGGGCCAGAAATGCCGAAGTGAATGCAACATTCGAACCTTTAAGCGCCGAAGGATCCTGTTTTATCAGGATATTTATATATTTAACTCCAATCACAGGGCTTGCAATAGTAAGGTTAACAGGGGTATTCTCGTTCCGGTGAGTTGAATTTGATTGGGGAATAACATAGCAGAGGGCTCCGGTTGGTTTCTTACAATTTACTTCAACTTTTGAAGAGCTAAATTCATTGGAAATGGTACCGATACCGGCAAAAATCTTGTGGGGACTTTGACCCATTGCAACTTCTCCCCCGCCTGAGAAATCGCATTTACCCGGCGGGTCCTGAATATCACATTGGATCATCATATCCACGGTGAAGCTTTGGTTACCGGCAAGCAATGGCATATCTACCCAAACCCCTGACAACATATCGTCAGAGTGCTTGCCGTTATCCTGAAATAACCTAATCTTAAACGAGTAGCTGGATTCATCGGTAGCATCACGAAAGTAATTCACTTTTACCTGTACCATGGTTGAAGAGCCGCAATTAAGATCAATAGGACCGGGAGTTATAATAGAGATTCCGGTGATACCGCTTGCAAAACATTTGGATTGGGGAATGAACAGATCCCCGGATACCAAAAGAAGAAAGAGATACGATTTGAGGTTCATGATTGGAAAAAGTATGTCGTTAAACAAAAACGCACCGAATTTATTTTTATAAAAGGTGATGTTTTGCAAATTTAATTATAATAATTTAAGCTAATAAAATTAGTTTTCTTTCTGCCTCACAATCAGTAACTAAAAATACTTTTAGATTTGTTTGAACACTTTTCCTTCCCTGCTAGTCTTCCCGTCAAAGTCTTCCAAGCCGATGTCTCAAATGCAATGGCAAGTTAAAGGAAGTCGGACTCGGCGGCTAATTGACCTGAAAACTTTTATCCCATAATAAAGAAATATTTTCTGCACCAAACGCTGTATTTTAGCCTCCGCCCTGATTCGTGTCCACGAATCGAAAATTTTTACACCGCCACTTCCAATTTAAAATCACTTGTTTCATGAAATATTATTTCCGGATTATTGCTTTTGGCCATTTGCAATACAAAAGCGGTTTGAGCTAAAAATACCCGGTTTTTATCTTTATCAAAAACAATATCCTTTTGGCGGAAACGACAAAATTCGTCAATCTTACCAGATTCCCCCGTCATCCAGCAGGCTTTAAAATAACTGAGATGATCGAACCTACAACTCGCATTGTACTCGTTTTTAAGACGGTATTGTATTACCTCAAACTGAAGCTCACCCACGGTTCCTATAATTTTTCGGTTACCGGGTTGTTGGGTAAATAATTGGGCTACTCCTTCATCCGTTAATTGTTCAATGCCTTTTTCCAATTGTTTGGTTTTCATCGGGTCGGTATTTATAACTTCCTTAAACAATTCGGGGCTAAAACTCGGGATGCCTTTGTACATATAGTTTTCTCCTTCGGTAAGGGTATCGCCAATTTTAAAATTTCCGGTATCATATAATCCCACCACATCGCCCGAGTAGGCTTCCTCAATTACATTTTTGCTTTGAGCCATAAAATTATAGGGATTGCTAAACTTGTATTGCTTATTAAGCCTCACATGATGAAAGAATTTATTGCGCTCAAACTTGCCTGAACACACCCTTAAAAACGCAATACGGTCGCGGTGTTTGGGGTCAATATTGGCATGGATTTTAAAAACAAATCCGCTAAATTTGGGCTCATGGGCGTTTATCATCCCGGAGGTGGTTTCGCGTGGTAAGGGGCTTGGAGCTATTTCTACAAACGTGTCCAACAATTCCTTAATACCGAAATTATTAACCGCTGACCCAAAAAATACCGGTGCCAAATAGCCTTCGCGGTATAGCGAAACATCAAAAGGTTCAAACACTTCATTTATCAATTCCACATCATCCTTTAGTTTTTTAGTATCTTTTTCACCAATTAAAACCGGAAGATTTTCGTCTTCCAGATTTTCAATTTCAATAATTTCATCGCTCAGTTTTGTTTTGTTGGAAGTAAAAAGATTAAGTGAATGATTGTATAAAAGATAAACCCCTTTAAAATCTTTACCCATATTAATAGGCCAGCTAAGCGGCCTCACGGCAATGTTCAATTCTTTTTCAACTTCTTCTAACAAATCGAAAGGATCACGGCCATCGCGGTCCATTTTATTTACAAATACAATAACAGGCGTGTGCCTCATGCGGCAAATTTCCATCAGTTTTCGGGTTTGCTCCTCCACACCTTTTACACTGTCAATCACCAATATCACGCTGTCCACAGCGGTCAAAGTCCGGTAAGTATCTTCGGCAAAATCCTTATGGCCCGGCGTGTCCAGAATATTTACCAAATAATTATTATACTCAAAAGCCATAACAGAAGTAGCTACCGAAATACCCCTTTGTTTCTCTATTTCCATAAAGTCGGAGGTAGCCGTTTTTTTAATTTTATTGCTTTTTACGGCGCCGGCAGTTTGTATAGCTCCGCCAAACAACAGTAGTTTTTCGGTAAGAGTAGTTTTTCCGGCATCGGGGTGACTGATAATGCCAAACGTTCGGCGTTTATTTATTTCTGATTCTAATGACATTTTTTATTTAAGGGGTGCAAAGGTAAGCCGATTTTAGATTTTAGATTTACGATTTTAGATTTACACGGTAGTATATGAATTATTGGTTTGAGGAGTGATGAGTTTTAGGATTAAAGAATTCTCAATGGCGGCAAAAACATAGAACTTCTATATAACTCGACCACACTTACTCGTATAAAACTTTCGCCTATTCTTGT
>CAYHCM010000097.1:0-2522 GCA_964355045.1 uncultured Chitinophaga sp.
GTAATTTTATATTTATTTTTTTTCAGTTTTCAGGATGCTATATACTTCTGGTTATTTCCTGAATTACTGTGGAATTATTATTGTAAAGGTAGTTCCTTTATTTTCTATACTTTCAAAATCCAATGAGGCATTCATAAGTTCCGCATATTTTGCAACAATGTTCAATCCCAAGCCGGTTCCCTGTATATGTGTGGCGTTATATCCCCTAAAAAAACGTTCAAACAAATGTTTTTGATCTTCAATGGAAATTCCTATGCCATTATCTTTAACAGAAATAAGTATGGCAGAGTTAAGCACCTGCGTAATCACTTTTATGGACCCACCTTTTGGTGAAAATTTAATAGCATTTGAGATTAAATTGAACAAAATGTTTTTTAATAATTTTTTATCCAGAAAAACAATTTCTTTCCCTGAATGTTCATGAATAACTGTCTGACCTTCCGTTGCCATTGTTTTCATCTCTGTAATAATATCCGTAATAAATATTTTTACGTTCATTTCTTCAGGCATATTCTCAATTTTTCCTTCTTCCAGTTTACTAACCGAAAGAAAATCATTCAAAATATCGGTCAGATTATTGATGGATGTTTTAATTTTACTTACATGTTTTATCTGGTTTTCTTTGTCGTTATGTTCGCCGTATTTAGTTACCAATGAAAGCGACGACATCATGGTGGTAAGTGGGGTCCTGAATTCATGCGATGCCATAGATACAAAGCGCGATTTTAAACTGTTAAGCTCCTTTTCTTTTTCAAGTGAATTGTGAAGTTCCTTTTTGGTTTTCTCAAGTTCTTCTATGGCTTCCTCTAAAATCAATGTTCTGTTTTTTACCTGTTTCTCAAGT
The DNA here is from genome assembly GCA_964355045.1 of uncultured Chitinophaga sp. Classification (GTDB taxonomy): domain Bacteria; phylum Bacteroidota; class Bacteroidia; order NS11-12g; family UBA9320; genus JABWCE01. Next base: position 845 of record CAYHCM010000097.1, read on the forward strand.
TCAGCCGAATAATCTTTGAGTTTTGCCTCGGCTTGTTTGCGCAAAGTTATATCTATTATAAAGGCAATTACAAATTTTCCCTCATTAGCTTCGTATGGGCTTAAACTTATTTCTACCGGCAATTCGGTTCCGTTTTTTTTTAATCCAAAAAGCTCTATTCCCATTCCCATTGAGCGTGCATGTGGATTATGGGTATATTTATTTCTATGTTCAATGTGCTTGTCCGACAGTCGTTTTGGTATTAATATTTCCAATTTCTGTCCCGTCAATTCACCTTTATTGTACCCAAAAAGTTTTTCAACACTTGGGTTAGCTCTTATTATTTCGCCTGCATCATTCACCACCAGAATTCCCTCGGTGGCGAATAAAAAAAGTGCCTCTATGCCCTCCTTACCTTCCATTTTTTTTATTAGTGTATTATTCATGGCGAATTTACGAATTTTGCTAATTGCAATAATAAAAAGATTGATTTCGGGTAAATATGACGAAAGTCATATCAGGAAATACAAAACCAAGTCATTACATGATTTTATTTCCATAATAATGATAATTTATTTTTTTAATACAGGCATTATTTTAAATTAAATCATTCCTGTTTTAACCAAAATCTTCATAAACGATAACCTATTATTTTTTATGATTTTAAAATAAGGAATTACATTTTTTTAAAATTATTTGGATTAAATGCACGAAGAAATCAGACGAAATTAGTGTTAAGAAATTAACCACCTATAGCTATCATACTGCGGTTTTGGGTAGGTACCGAAAAATCCTGACCGCCGGTTTGTTTCTGCTTGTTTTTTAAAGAACTAAAAATTAATTCTTCAATATTTTCTCCATTTCTGAAAGGGGTTAGTAAATCAATCTCACCTTTCGAAAACAGGCAATTTTTCATTTTGCCATCGGCTGTAAGCCGCACCCGGTTGCAGTCGCCGCAAAATGGAAGCGTAACAGTATTGATAAAAGCAAAAGTTCCTGCAAAATCTGATACCCTGTATTTTTTAGCTGTAGAATGTTTTTCATCGTAAAGTTTTTCAATATCAAAATTATTTCTGATTTTTTCTAACATATCAATATAGGTAAAAACTTTTTCGCGTTTCCAATCATTGCCCGGAAACGGCATAAATTCGATGAAACGCATATGAACCGGATGGGTTTGTGTGAAATGAATAAAATCAATAATTTCATCATCATTTACCCCTTCCATAGCCACCACGTTAATTTTTACATGAAAATTTTCATTAATAAGTTGGTGAATATTTGTCCATACTTTATCAAAATCATTGCGGCGGGTTATGGTAAAAAATTTTTCTTTATTAAACGTATCCAAACTTACATTTACCGATCTGATTCCCGCTTTTTTAAAGTCGTCTATAAAATCATCTGCGTGGGTGGCGTTGGTAGTAAGCGTAAGCTCTGCAGGCAATTGGCCTAATAAATTTATTATTTGTTTGGCATCTTTTCTAACCAGGGGTTCGCCTCCGGTAAGTCTTATTTTTTTAACTCCCAGATTTACAAAAATTTTAGCAATGGAAAAAATTTCGTCAGCCGTCATCAATGTTGAATGAAGAGCAAATTTCATATCCTCACTTGGCATACAATACGTACAGCGCAAATTGCAACGGTCGGTAAGTGAAATTCGTAAATAATCGTGAATCCTTCCGAATGAATCGGTTAA
>CAYHCM010000097.1:2622-4437 GCA_964355045.1 uncultured Chitinophaga sp.
AATCTAAAATTAGTCTATGTTTGCCGCCAAAAATTATCATAATGAAATCAAATCGTTTTACCCTTATTCTTACCTTCTTATTTTTAAATTTTATATGTTACGCTCAAGATACTATCCGAAATAAAAAGGGAGGCGGATATCTGTTTACCAAGGTCATAAACCTTGATGCCACACCAATTCAGGATCAAAGCAGCACCGGTACCTGCTGGAGTTTTTCGGCTCTTTCCTATTTCGAATCAGAATTAATTCGTACCGGAAAGGGAAAGCAAAATTTAAGTGAAATGTTTGTGGTTCGCAATTCCTATATTGATAAAGCCGAAAAATTTGTGAGAATGCACGGTCATTCCAATTTTGGTCAGGGCGGTGGATTTTGGGATATTCCTTATGTTTTGAAAAATTATGGAATTGTGCCTGAGGAAATTTATTCAGGTTTAGGCTACGGAACCGAAAAACACAACCATAATGAGTTGGAAGCTATACTTACTGCTATGGTCAAAACCATAACCGATAATCCTCAAAAAACACTAACCACAAGTTGGAAAAAAGCTTACATCGCAGTGGTAGATGCCTATTTGGGAACCATCCCTGAAACTTTTACCTATCAGGGAAAAAAATATACGCCCAAAGAATATGCAAACAGCCTTGGCTTAAAAATGGACGACTATGTTTATATCACTTCCTATACACACCACCCGTTTTACCAGCCTTTTATATTAGAAGTGGAAGACAATTGGGCTTCGCAACAGGTTTATAATTTGCCATTAGACGAACTGATGGTTGTAATAAATAATTCCATAAATAAAGGCTACACCGTGGCTTGGGCTACCGATGTTTCTGAAAAAGGGTTTTCGTTTAAAAACGGATTGGCCATAGTACCCGAAGACGATTCAGCCATAATTAAAAAAGGGGTGGACACTAAACTTTTTAACAATGCCGGAGCCGATAAGGCCGGAGTGCCTTTTGAAGCCCCATGTTTGGAAAAAATAATTACCCAGCAAAGCCGGCAATTGGCATTTGATAATTATCAAACCACCGACGACCACGGCATGCACATCGTTGGGATTTATAAAGACCAAACCGGAAAATTATATTACCACGTAAAAAATTCATGGGGTACTAAAAACAACGATTGTGATGGCTACCTTTTTGCATCCGAAGCTTTTGTGCGCTACAAAACCATGGATATTATGATTCATAAGGATGCCTTGCCGGCGGATTTGAGGAAGAAGTTGGGGATTAATTAATATAAACTTAGGTTTATTGGCAATGTTGATTTTAGAGCAAAAAGAACTTCCAGCAAATTAAAATCCTTATCGTAATTTTGCCTCTCAACTTTTCACTCATTTGAAATTCATTTATTCCACATTTCTCCTTTTGTTTTTAGCGGGTTGCACCATAGTTCCCGTTATTGACCAATGGAAAAACATGGACGAAACCCAATGGAAAAAAGGAAATAAGATTGTTATACCTGTTGAAATTTCTGATACCGGTTATTATTATAATTTATCAATAAACCTTAGGGTTACCAACGATTATAAATACAGCAACCTATATATAAAATTAAACAGCACCGACCCATCCGGAAAAAAAACCAGCGACCCGATAATGTTAACTTTAGCTGACCACCGAGGCAAATGGGTAGGTCATAATTTGGGACATATCATCAGTTTCAGATTGCCTGCACAACAAAACAAAGTTTTTGATAAAGCAGGAAAATACACCTTTGAGTTGGAACAATACATGCGCGATTCGGTGCTGAAAGAAGTGGTAAGTATTGGGATAAAACTGGATAAGCAACAGGAGATTTTGAAATAG
>CAYHCM010000097.1:4537-10828 GCA_964355045.1 uncultured Chitinophaga sp.
TCAAATTTCAATATTCAAATACTCTTGCGTCAGCCGTCCCCCTTATGAAGGGGGTAGGGGGATGAGTTTCCATTTTAGTAGATACCATCAAACAATTCAATAATTTAAAATGTACGACGTAACCGTTATAGGCTCAGGCCCCGGAGGATATATAGCCGCTATCCGCTCTTCACAATTAGGTTTTAAAGTGGCCATTATCGAACGCTATCCCGTGTTAGGCGGAACCTGCCTTAATGTTGGATGTATTCCTTCCAAAGCATTGCTCGACAGCAGCGAGCATTACCACAATGCCACCCATAAATTTGAAACACACGGCATAAAATTTAAAGAACTGGAAATAGATTTATCGCAAATGATAAACCGAAAAAATGGCGTTGTGCAGCAGATGAACGGAGGCATAAGCTATCTGATGAAAAAACATAAAATTGATGTGTTCAACGGTCACGGCACGTTTGTAACAAATAATAGTTTAAAAATAGTTTTTGATGAGGGTGAAAAAACCATTGAATCGAAAAATATAATAATAGCCACCGGCAGCAAACCCATGTCATTGCCGGGTGTGGAAATTGATAAAAAAAGAATCATCACCAGTACCGAAGCCCTTAATCTTACTGATATCCCCAAGCATTTAATAATTATAGGAGGTGGAGTTATCGGTTTGGAATTGGGTTCGGTATATGCCCGATTGGGTTCCAAAATTTCAGTGGTAGAATTTATGGAAGGACTCGTTCCAGCCATGGACCGAACGATGGGCAAGGAACTTCAAAAGTCTTTGAAAAAATTGGGTTTTGATTATTATTTTAAACACAAAGTAAAATCGGTAAAAACCAAAGGCAAAACCGTAACTGTAATAGCTGAAAATTCAAAAGGTGAAGATATAACTTTAGATGGTGATTATTGCCTTGTAGCCGTTGGACGAAAACCTTACACCGATAATCTGGGATTGGAAAATGTGGGAATAACCACGGATGAAAAAGGACGAATAGCGGTTGATGACAATTTGCAAACCAACATACCCGGAATATATGCCATCGGCGACGTGATTGATGGACCTATGTTGGCGCATAAAGCGGAAGAAGAAGGAGTTTTTGTAGCTGAAATTATAGCCGGTCAAAAGCCACATATAAATTATAATTTAATTCCGGGCGTAGTTTATACCTGGCCCGAGGTGGCTGCCGTTGGCCAAACCGAGGAACAATTAAAAACGGCAGGTATTAATTATAAAACAGGTACAGCCCCTTACAAGGCCAATGGCCGGGCGGTTGCAAGTATGGATACCGATGGACTGGTAAAAATATTGGCTCATGCCGATACGGATGAAATTTTGGGAGTTCATATTATTGGTCCGCGAGCTGCCGATATTATTGGTGAGGCTGTGGTAGCTATGGAATACCGTGCCAGTGCTGAGGATATTGCACGAATAAGCCATGCCCATCCTACATTTTCGGAAGCATTGAAAGAAGCAGCTTTAGATGCCACCGGAAAACGCGCTTTAAATTATTAAGAAAAAAAAATAAAATTATGAAAAAATTAGTATTCATCATTCTTAGTCTATTTGTCTTAAATACTCTTCAGGCGCAAAAGAAACAAGGAAATGGAAAAGTTAAGTCAAATAAGGTTGAGGAGAAAGGAAAAATGGTTCTGGGAATCCATGCGGGATTAAGCCTTACGGGTTTATTATATGAAGTAGATAAAGATTCGGATACTATAAAATATATCGCAAATTCTAAACCGGCATTTCAAATTTCCTTTGATAAGTTTATATCTAATAAAGTGTCTATAGGATTTTTTACATCCCTTCAGTCTTTTAAGGTTGATATTAGTTATTGGGACTATGATACCATCAATCCTAAACGAATTGAAAATTTACAAGCCAAAATGAAGCGGATTTATGTGGGAGGCCGATTTCTTTATCATTATAAAAATACTGAAAAGGTAGATATATACTCGGGTGTAAGAGCCGGACTATTATTTTGGAATAATAGGTTGCCATCTACAGATCCAATATTTGTTACTGATTTTGAGAGGGAATTTCCTAAGTTAAACCGACCTTCAATTGGTTTAATTCCTATTGGTTTTCGTATAAAAATTTCACCGCAAATTTCAGCCAATGCTGAACTTGGTGTATTTGCTCCTCATATCTTATCATTTGGTGTTTCTTACACGTTTTAATCCAATAAAACTTATGAAAAAACTTTTAATGCTTTTAAATTTAACTGCATTACTAAATGCCGCAAATGCACAGTATAATAATTCTTCCGATAAGGATGAAGAGCAAAAACATCATCAAATAAGCCTAAACGGAGCTACAAGTATTGCCGGTTTACTATTTAAGATTGATGGAAAACTGAAAATAAAATCTGATACCATGCGATATGATGGGCGTTCATTCCCGGCCATTCAATTGGGATATGATTATTTTTTTAATAAAAATATGTCGCTCGGTATTATTGGTTCTACCCAAAGTATGGGTATGAAAGTGAGTTATTTGGTTTTTAAAAATCCAAATGATGTTACCCGCCGTTTCAATGATATTGATATTAAAGTAAAACGACGCTATATTGGATTGCGTTTCAATTATCATTTTATTAATAATACACTCAATGATTTATACATTGGTGCCCGGTTTGGTGGTGTGTTTTGGAAACTTTCACCAGCAATAACCGATACCGATTTGGATAATAAATTGAACGCCAATTTTCCCGGAACCGTTTTGCCTTCCTTGGCTTTAGGATATAAACATAAAATAAAGGAACGTGTTGGAATAGGATTGGAGCTTAGTTTAGGCACTCCCCAATTATTTTCGTATGGGGTTGATTACAGGTTTTGAGATTAGTGTTAAACTTTTCCATCTCGCCGATGGCGAGACCAAAACTTTGGTAAAATTGACAAAGTTTTTTTTACCTAATTTTCATCCTCATATGCCTTCTGAATTCCATCACTCCAAAGATCTTCAAGATCGTAGTATCCTCTTTTTTCACGATTAAAAATATGAACCACCACATCGCCGTAATCCAAAATTATCCATTCTGATAATCTGAATCCTTCGCGACTGTAAGGTTTTTCGCCGGTGGCTTTTCGTATTTCATCTTCCACCGAATCGGCAATGGCGTCTATTTGCTTGTCGGATTCGGCATGGCACACAATAAAATAATCAGCAATTGATAAATTTAATTTGCGTAAGTCAATTTTTACAATGGATTTGGCCTTTTTTTCCTGCATGCCTTTCACAGCAATTTCGGCCAGTATGGCGCCTGATTCGGCTTTTGGTAACTTCAATTTCTTTTCTTAATCTTTATGTAGTGCAAAAGTCGTTAAAATACATGGATATGTATTGGAATATTTTAAAAACCTATGAATGTGACTTTAAGAGACAAATTTAAAAAATTTTGAAAAACCTCATTTAATGTATTAGTGAATTTGTTAATCTAACTTTGCATCTGCTAAAAATGCCCCTCACGTTTTTCCCACATTTTAAAATAATATCTCTTGATAATGTAAAATCTACAAACGATTTTGCCATGCAACGATTAAAAAACAATGAGGCGCAGAACGGAGATATTATTGTAGCAAAATTTCAGGATAATGGACGGGGACAGTTTGATAATTCATGGTTTTCTTCACCTGGAAATAATTTATTGGTAAGTATTATTTGTAAAGATATTCAAATTAACGCTTCGCAACTGCCATTGCTAAATATGTTGGTATCACTGGCTGTTTATAATGTTTTGAATAATTTTTTTTCCGATAAAACAACCATCAAATGGCCTAATGATATTTTGGTTGATGAGCAAAAAATGGCTGGAATACTAATTGAAACTACCCTTGCCGGACAACGTGTTAAAAATGCTATAATTGGGATTGGAGTTAATATTAATGAAGAAATTTTTCCTGCGAATTTACCAAATGCCTGTTCATTTTTTACCCTTAACAAAAAATATCAGGATATTGATTTGGTTTTAAAAATGGTATTGGAACAAGTAGATATGCAACTTTGTAAATTGGATCAAAGTAAGCTTACCCAAATTATTAACGATTACGAATCGGTGTTATTCGGTATGGGCGTAAAAAGGTATTTTCGCACTGCCGAAAAAAGTTTTAAAGGAATTATAAAAGGCATCACTAATGAGGGGCAACTACTTGTGGAAGTGGAAAATAAAATTAAAACATTTAATCATAAAGAAATAGCGTTTGACTTCAGTAACAATTGATATTGGAAATACCGCCATAAAAGCAGGTGTATTTGAAAATGGAAGTATTCAAACTGTTTTCAGATTTGAAAACCTGCACGGATTAAAAATGTATTGCGAAAATTTACCTTCCGATATCCCTATTCTGATTTCAAGTGTAACAAATGACGATTTGGGTTCGTTTTACCCCTACTTTCCTAAACTAATTGTGCTTGATTATACTACCAAAGTGCCTTTAATAAAAAAATATAAAACTCCTGAAACCTTGGGCAACGACAGGTTGGCGGCTGCAGTTGGGGCATGGAAACTATTTTCCCCAAAAAATAATTTGGTCATAGATTTTGGAACATGTATTACGTATGATTTTATAAATTATAAAGGTGAATACCTTGGTGGAAGCATTTCTCCGGGTGTTGATACAAGATTTAAGGCCTTAAATTATTTTACCGGAAAATTGCCTTTATTAGAAAAAAGAAAAGAATTTGAACTGACCGGAGATTCAACCGAAAATGCCATGCTTAGCGGTGTCATGTTCGGAACCTTATTGGAAATTCAAGGTTTTATTGATGCATATGTCCAAAAAAATGAAGATTTACAGGTAATAATTACCGGCGGCGACCAAGCTTACTTTGCAGCTAAGCTTAAAGGAACGATATTTGCCGAACCCGATTTGGTTTTAAAGGGCTTGTTCGAAATTTTAAAATATAATGTACCCCAACTCTAAAATATTTACAGTTACACTTACCGGAATACTTGGTATTTCAATGGCTTTCGGTCAGCAAAATACAAGGTCACCGTATTCCCTGTTCGGGGTTGGTTTAATCAATTACCATGGCTTTGCCGATAATTCTGCGAACGGACAGAATGGGGTTTCATACCGATACCAAAGTAATTTTACATTTACCAATCCTGCTTCTTTATCTGCCTTAAAAAATAGCACCTTCAATGCAGGGGCGTTTATTGACATGGGAAAATTTAAAACACCCACTTTCAATCAGGATTTCTCGAATGCAGGATTTAAGTACATTGCACTTGGTGTTCCTTTAATCAGCTATAAAAGCGGCCTGGCATTCGGACTTTTGCCTTATTCTGATATTGGGTATAATATTATTAATAATGTGAAAGATTCGGGAGGAATTGCGCTTCGCAATGAGTTTGAAGGAAGGGGTGGTTTATCCAAATTTAATATTGGAATAGGCACAAATATTTGGAAATATTTAAGTCTGGGATTTAACTATTCCTATATTTTTGGTCAGATAAATGAAAACCAAAAGCGCCGCTATCCGGGTAACAGGTTTATGACGAGCTATGCCGATAATAGTACATTGTATCTTAAAGGAAGTCATTTGGATTTGGGATTACAATTTCATACTGTTTCCGATTCAGGTTTAAGCCATGTTTTGGGGATTGTGTTTGCGGGTAATACAAGGTTGAAAGGTGAACAAGATCGGTTTGTATATACGTTTACGGAATTATACGATGGGGGAGAATTTCCAAGAGACACACTCGTTAATACCTTTGGTAAAAGTGCAAAAATGGTTTTACCAAACGGATTAAATTTTTCATACACCATTGGAAAAGGTGAAAAATGGCAGGCTACAGCAGGCTATGGCAAAACCATGTGGAGTAATTTTAAAAGTATAAGCGGCGATAACGACGGATTGAATAACGACCAAAATTATTCCATTGGAATATTTATTTGCCCGAAGCCAGTATTTGATAAAACCAATAAAGCCGCAAGCAAATTAGCTTATTTTAAAAGCATACGATACAGTGCGGGCTTTCATCACAGCGATGGTTTTATAAGCGCATATAATAGTAAAATATCGGAAAATGGAATTAGCATTGGCTTGGGTTTGCCCTTTACCAAAGTTCATAAAAAGCCTGATGGCAGCAGAGTTATAATTACCTCACGTATTTTTTTAACAGGCGAATTCATTCGCAGAGGAACATTAAGCAATAATTTAATTCAGGAAGATTATTTAAAAATAACCTTGGGTTTAAATTTGGCAGACAGTTGGTTTAACAAACGACTTTTTAATTAAGGTGTAAATGAGCAGAATTTTAAAACATATTAAAAAACTTTTCTCAACCTTTAACC